>NZ_JBAFWH010000008.1:0-238239 GCF_043195015.1 Xanthobacter sediminis
GGTGCGGAGCGGGTTTCACACAAACAGCACGGGCCTTTGAGCCGGTGCCCGTGAGCGAAGCCCATGAAGGGCCCGCGAAACCCAAGCTTGCAGACCCCTCCGGAGGGGTCCGCGGCGCGCCAGCCGCGCCGCGGAGCGTTTCCGGCGGTGGACGGGTCAGCCCTCGAGCCGGTCGGTGTCCGGGGCGATGCCCTTGGTGGTGGGGGCGCCGTCGTCCATGGGGGCGAGGTAGTCAACAACCATCTGGCGGTAGCGGGTCATGCCCTTGTACTCGGCGAGCGCGGGGTGCAGGTCGCGCAGCACCCGGTGCAGGCGGCGCCGCCACTTGGGAATCCGTGCGATATCCTGCACCGAGGTGAGGTAGCAGCGGATGCCGAACAGGATGGCATTGGAGCGCGGCAGCCGGTAGAGCGTCTGCAGTTCCACGCGCAGGTGCACCTTGCCGTCCACGTTCTCGGGCGTGACGGTGGTGCGGTCGGGCCCCCACACCGGGTAGTTCTCCGGCGAGGTGTCGAGCCGCGGGTTGATGGTCATGGTCCAGTTGAGGCGGCGCACCGGCTGGCCGCACTGCAGGCGCAGCAGATACTTGAGCGCGCGCTCGAACACGCCCTTCTCGTGCGCCAGCGGCACCGGGCCGTGCCACTCCATGAAGCTCATGCCGATGTCGAACTCGAACGACCAGTCGGCCTGGGTAGTGACCATGCCGCCGTCCACATAGAGCATGTCGTCGCGCTGGTCCTGGAGGGTGAAATCCCCCTGCACCTGGCGGGTGATGTACTCGAACGGCCCGTAGGGCAGCGTCTCGGCCTTGCCGAAGGTGAAGGTCTGGTGGAGGCCGAGCGGCCGGTTCACCCAGGTCCAGACGTCTCCGGCCTTCGAGAGCGAGAAATGCTCGGGATAGTCGGACGCCAGGCTCTCCATGATGAGCTCCAGCGCGTCCCACTCGGCGGTCGCCATGTGGGGCAGCACCTGGCAGCGCTTGGGGTCCTCCTTCAGCACCCGCTCGCGCTCGCGGCACTCGGCGATGTAGTGCTCGTCGATGTCGAACACCGCCTGGAAGGCGGCGGTGGGGCCGCCCTTCACGTGCGGCTCGATGTTCACCGAGTACATGTACTCGTCCTCGGGGAACGGGAACGGAAAGCGCAGGATGTCTTCCGGCGACTTCTTGTAGGTGAAAGTGTCGCGGAAGGTCTCGGCGGGCTTGAACTGCACGGTCATCGTTTCCCCTCCACGGCTCAAAGATCAAGGACGAGGCGCGGGCCTCGGGCGCGGGACACGCACGGCATGATGAGCTTGCCGGCGGCCTTTTCTTCAGTGGAGAGGAAGTCGTCGCGGTGGTCCACCTCGCCCTCTTCCACGGCGGTGGCGCACTCGCCACAGGCGCCGCCCCGGCACAGGCAGGGCGCGGCCACGCCGGCCGCCTCGATGGCCTCGAGCAGGGTCTCGTTCTCCTTGACCTCCACCTCGATGCCGGAGCGCTTCAGCAGCGCCTTGAACGGCAGGCCGCCGCTGGCGGCGCCGAAGCTCTCCTTGTGCACCTTGCCCTTGGGCCAGCCCAGAGCCGCCGCGGTGGCGGTCACCGCATCCATCAGGCTGTGCGGCCCGCACACATAGACGTGGGTGCCGAGCGGCTGGCGCGAGAGCAGGCCCGCGAGATCGAAGGTCGCGCGCCCGCCGGTGTGCAGGTGCACGGCGGCATCATCCTTGAACGGCGCCAGCAGGCGCTCGAACACGGGGGCCTCGTCCACGGAGGAGAGCTGGTGCATCTCGCAGCGGGCGCCGCGCGCCTTCAGCTCGGCCAGTAAGGAGAGCATGGGCGTGATGCCGATGCCGCCGCCGATGAGCAGGTGCTTCTTCGCCGTGGCGGCCAGCGAGAACAGGTTCGCGGGCAGGGCCATGTCCAGCACGTCGCCGGGCGCGACCTTGGCGTGCAGGAAGGCGGAGCCGCCCCGCGACTGGGCCACCTTGCGCACGATGATCTCGTAGCGCGCCCGCTGGCCGGGGGCGGACACCAGCGAATAGGCGTTCTTCATCACCTTGGCGCCGTCGCGCAGGGTGAGCATCACGTGCCCGCCCGCCGGGGCGGTGGGGAACTCGCCGCCATGGGCGAGCTCGAAGGCGAAGCGCTTGAGGGTGGGGGCGAGCTCGGTGATCTCGCGCACGCGCACGGCGAGGGTTGCGGGGCCGGTCATTTGTAGAGCTCCTCGGCTGCGGGCACCTCGCCGGGGGCCTCGGCGTCCACCTGCACGCCCATGTAGGCGGCGAGGCGCTTGGAGAAATGGTCGCGCACGAACAGCGGGGCGCCGCAGCCCGCGCAGGCGAAGATGGAGGTGGTGACGCCCTCCGACATGGTCCGGCAATGGACGCAGTAGACGCGCCGTGCCTTCGGCCCCACGTGGGCGAACTGCGTCTCCTGCCCGGACAGGCCGGCGGCCGAGGCGATGTTGAAGGCGTCCCACAGGAACGGCTCGGTGCCGATGGCGTAGACGCGCAGTCCCATCGTCTCGCGGTCGAGCCGCTCCTCCAGCGCCGACATGAGGTGCTGGGCGGAGCGGAACGGGCGCACCGCGCCGGGCGCCTCGTCCATGATGGGCGCGGCTGGCAGCGCGCTCGCGCGCGCCACCGTCCAGGTCTCGAAGGCAGAGGGGTCGACCCCCTCCGCCAGCGCCTCGGCCGGAATGTCCGCCCCCTCGACCAGCAGGAGCTGATAGCGGGCAGCCTTGTCGCCCGCGATCCTGCCGTAGGCCGGTTTGCTCTTGATCCCTTGGTCGCTCATCTGGTTTCCGTTCAGTACACCGCGATGGAATGGGCGGCGATGACGACCACCGCGCCCAGGAGGAGCGCCAGGTAGGGCAGCAGCCCGGCGCGGGTTCCGGCACCTTCCTCGGCCTTCAGGTGCATGTCTTCGAGCATGGCCGCCGGGAACTGGCCCTTGTCGGTCACGTAGTGGCGATAGATGAACACCGGCAGGATGAGGGCGGCGCACACGAGGCCCGTCACCAGCGTGCCGGCGCCCCAGATGTCGGCGCCCATGCCGAGCAGGGCCATGTTCACGAAGGACAGGACGGCGCCGCCGCCGAGCAGCCAAGTGGGCGCCTTGAACGGACGCTCCCAGCCCGGCCGGTCGATGCGGTGGATCCAGGCCGCGTTGAGGTTGAGGAAGTTGAACAGGATGTAGCAGCAGTTCGAGATAGCGAGCACGAAGACGTAGTCGGACATCATCAGCAGGATGAGGTTGAAGCCGAGGTCCGTCCACATGGCGCGGGTGGGTGCGCCGTTCTCGTTCACGTGGGAGAGGTACTTGGGCAGCCAGCCGTCCACGGAGGCCTGGTAGAGCGTGCGCGAGGAGCCTGCCATGGAGGTGATGATCGCCAGCATGAGGGCGAAGATCAGCATCACCACGATCACGTTGTGCACGATCGGGCCGCCCTTGAGCATGCCGGCCATGGCGCTCGCCACGCCCATGCCCGAGTAGATGTCGGCGGAGAGGATGCCGTCATAGACGGCCGGCGTCACCACGTTGCCCTGGGGGTCCAGCACCGCCGGCGTCACCATCTGGCCGAGGCCCAGCACGCCCTGGAAGGCGATGGGCACCAGCGTGAACACGAAGATGCACAGCAGGCCGGAATAGAGGATGGCCTTGAAGGTGTCGGTGGCCGGGTTCCTGAACTCGCGCGTGTAGCACACGGCGGTCTCGAAGCCGTAGGTGGACCATGCGGCGATGAAGAGGCCGCCGGCCATCAGCGTCACGCCGGCCATGTTCCACGAGCCGGCGATCACGTGGCCGGCCTCGTCCTTGGCCAGCGGCGCGAACGGCCCGAGGTTGGCGGCGAGCACGTCGCCGGTCACGAGCGGCACGAGGCCGATGAGGATGAGCGGCAGCAGCGCCGCGACCCCCAGGATCACCTGCACGCGGGCGGTCTGGCTGATGCCCCGGTGCTGGATGGCGAAGGCCACGAGCAGCAGCGCGGCGCCGATGACGAAGGTGGCGTTGATGCGCAGGGAAAGGCCGGTCTTCAGCCACTCGAGGTTCACGAGGGTGAGCGACCAGGTGTTGATGGCGGAATCCGCCGGGAACAGGATGGAGAGCACGTAGCCCGCCGCAAGGCCCGAGCCGATGGACAGCACCGGCGACCAGGCGAGCCAGTTGCACCACACCGAGAACGGCGCCAGCAGCTTGCCGTAGCGCACCCAGGCGATGGCGCCGTAGACCGAGGCGCCGCCCGACTTGTGCGGGAACAGGCCGGCGATCTCGGCATAGGTGAAGGCCTGGATGAAGCCGAACAGGATGGAGACGATCCACACCACCCAGGCGGGCGCGCCGACCGTGGCGCCGATGGCGCCGATGGAGAACAGGACCAGGGCCGGAACGCCGCTGGCGATCCAGAATGCACCTGTCCAATTGATCTTGCGCTGGAGCTCGCCCGCTTCCGGGGCGGCTGCTGCGTCCTTAAGCGCTGCAATGCTCATGGTTTGTCCCCTCTTTGTGGAGGGGAGTTTCTCCATACGAAAAATTATTGTCAATGAAGATATACGTCTGACCCAAAGTAAGGTCGAGGTGATTTTTTGCTCAGGCGGAGCCTATTTCCCAGGCAAAAGGTGCGATTCGAGTGCTGAATCTCGGTCAGCGATTCTGACCAAGATGTTTCATGCATCAATATTTTACACGGTTGCATGAATGCAAAAAACCCGCGCGACGCGGGGTCGCGCGGGTTTCATTCGACATTCCAAAGCGCCGGCTAAGCAGCGCTGGTCTTGTGCTGGTGCTTCAGGCGCGCACGCGGGTCTTCTGCGGGTCGAAATGGGGGAAGGGCACGATGCGCGCCGGAATGCGCTTCTGCTGTCCGTCCAGCTTGCCGATCTCCAGCGCCTTGCCGATCTCGGCCTCGGCCACGTCCACCCGCGCCAGCGCGATGTTCGCCTTCAGGATCGGCGACTTGGTGGCGCTGGTGACGACGCCCACCTGGGCGCGGCCCACGTAGAGCGGGTCGCCGTGGCCCACGTCCTCGTTCGACTCGACGATGAGGCCCACCATCTTGCGCGCCGGGTTGGCCTTGCGGCGCGCCAGCGCCTCGCGGCCCACGAAGTCCTCGTCCTTGTTCGCCACCGAGAAGCCGATGCCGGCCTCGAACGGGTCTGTCTGGTCGCAGAAGTCGTAGCCGGCGAACACGAGGCCGGCCTCGATGCGCAGCATGTCGAGGGCGGAAAGGCCGAGCGGCTTCATGCCTTTCGGCGCGCCCGCCGCCCACACCGCGTCCCACAGGGCGGCGGCATCCTTGGGGTGGCACCAGATCTCATAGCCGAGCTCGCCGGTGTAGCCGGTGCGCGAGACCACCACCGGCGCGCCCATGGGGCCGCCGAGGCGGGCCACCGCGAAGCGGAACCACTTCAGCTCCGCCATGGAGGCCTGGGTGGGCGCGGTCCACATCACCTCCGACAGGATCTCGCGCGAGAGCGGGCCCTGCACGGCGATGTTGTGGAGCTGGTCGGTGGAGGACTTCACCCACGCCTTCAGGCCCCATTCGGCGGCCTTGTCGCGCAGCCACTTGCCGGTGAACTCCTCACCGCACACCACGCGGAAGTTGGCCGGGCCGAGGCGGAACACCGTGGCGTCGTCGATCATGCCGCCGTGCTCGTAGCACAGGGCGGTGTAGACCACCTGGCCCACCGTGAGCTTGCGGATGTCGCGCGTCGTCGTGCGCTGGAGCAGCACTTCCGCGTCCGGCCCCGTCACCTCGAACTTGCGCAGGGGCGAGAGGTCCATGATGGCCGCCTTCTCGCGGCAGGCCCAGTATTCGGCGATGGGCCCTTCGCCGGTGAAGCAGGTGGGCAGCCAGAAGCCGCGGTATTCCACGAAGTTGCGGGTCTTCTCGGCGATGCGCGGATGGAAGGCGCTTTCGCGCGTCAGGCGCGGCTCGGCTTCGGCGTTCATGCGGAAGGCAATTCCCTTGGAGAAGTTCTCGGCGCCGTCATAGACGCGCACGTGGATGTCGGTGGGCTCCCAGCCGTTGGCGGAATCGATGTCGTCGGCGCAGGAGGAGGAGGCACACACGAGGTCGGTGAGCGCGCGCAGCAGCACATAGTCCCCCGGCCGAGACCACGGCTCGTCCATGGTGATGGAGTTGGTGTGGTCGACGCCGGTGTTGAAGAAGAAATTGATGGCCGGCCAGCCGCGCTTGGGGCGGATGCCGTGGGGCGCCAGCACGGCGTTGAAGTTGTCCGAGCAGTTGGCGTGGCCCGGATAGCCCATGTCGTCGTAATATTTGGCCGAGCAGGCGAGGGCGAAGGTGTCGTGGCGGCCCACCGTGTCGCGGATGGTCTCCACCAGGGCGACCTGCCGCTCGTCGAAATACTTGGAGTGAAGGCCCGGCCCCGGATAGGCGGCGCCCATCAGCGTGCGGGTGGTGGTGCCGTCGAGGCCGAATTCCTCGCCGCGGGCCAGCGCGGCGGCGTCGAACGCCAGGAAATCCGAGCACTGGCGGCCGGAGACGTCGATGATCTGGATATAGTCGCCCGCCTTCACGTGGTAGGCCCGCGCCTCGGCCGCCGGCACGCGCAGGTCCAGCTTCACCGGGGCGAGGGGCGGGGGAAGGGGCGGCTCGGCGCCGGGCATGCGGGTGATGCCCACCTCGATCTCGGTGGGCGGCGCCTGCTCGTCGGGCGCCATGGCGCCGCCGGGGGCGGCCACCACCACCGTGAGGTCGGTGGCGCTGGTGAGGGTGACGCTGGCGCCGGGCATCTCGTGGGCGGCAAGCACCGTTACTGCCTTCTGCGCGGCGGCATCCACGCCGCGCGCCGCGAGCAGGCGGGCCACGTCGGTCGCGCCCTCGCCGCCCGCCGCGATCACCGCCGCGAGGCTTTCGCCCGCGCCGGCCTCAAGGCCCAGGGCGCCGGGGGCCGGGCGGCCGGAGCCGTCGATGGCGAACACCAGCGCCGCCTGCAGCCCTTCCGGATCGGCGATGGTGATGGCGTCGCCGGCATGGAGCTGGACCACGCCGCAGCCACCGCCACGCACCACGAAACGCTCGCCCAGGGAACGCCCGCCCATACGCGGCCCAGGGGGCACGCCGATACCAGCCGCAGGCAGAAGAGACGCGTCCATCACACCCCCTTTTCAGACCACCGGCCCAGGTCTTCGACCGGCTCCAGGCGAGTTTTACTCAAACACGATGCGGGCTTTGCCAGGGGCCCGCGAACCACGCTCACCGGCTTTTGGCCGCGTCCGGCGGGCGCAGTGAAGCCCGCGCATCGATACCCTGCGGCAGCGATGCCGGGCAGGATGCCGCCACAGGCGGCGAAAGCCCGCTCGCGGCTCCCCCTCGAGGCGGCGCGCGACGCGGGCGTGTGAGGCGCCCGCCCCGGCGGGGGCGGGCGTGGGCCCTTCCCGGCAACGAGTGCGGGAAGGGCCTACCCCCGCGGCGCCACGGAAGGCTGGCGCCGCGGGGGGCCGAGGCCAGGCTCAAACATCCGGCGCCGCCCATGGCGCGGGCCGGACGTGATGCGAAACTCCTCCACCCGCCCGGACGGGCGGTGCGGCGGAAGCCTCTGTTTCTTATGTTCCCCTCAGTGAACTTTTTTGATACTTCGGAAACACACTGCCATCGATTGCAGATGGCGCAAGCCCATTGATTATGCATATTTCGATTATTTTTTGGGCAGCATTCCTGCCGAATGACGCGGCGCCTGGAAATGCCGACGCCAGATTTAAGGCAAAAGCCGCAATATATTTCTTCTCAAGAAAAGTAATTGACAGAAAATTGGTGCCCTTTCAGGATGCGCGCCACAGGCGGGGGCCTGCGCGCACAGTTCCGCTGCCTTCCTCCGTCCGTGTCCACGCAGCGGGCCGACGGCCGCCGAGAACGTGCAAAGAGGGGAAGAGGATGACTGAAACCGTTTGGCGCCAATCTGTTCTCAACGGGCGTCACCGCGAGCTCGGCTCGAAGCTTGAGGAATCGTGGAACAACATGGCGATTCCCCAGCACTACGCCACCTGCCCCTACGAGGAGACCGGGGCGGTGCGCTACAAGGCCGGCCTCATCGACGTCTCCGCCCTCAAGATGGTCAACGTGAGCGGCAAGGATGCCCTCGCCTTCCTCAACGAGCTGGTCACCGCCGACCTTTCCAAGGTGCCGGCCGGCCGCTCCATGATCGCCTCCCTGGTGGACGAGACCGGCGGCCTCATCGACGACGTGCTGGTGTATGTGGACGGCCCCGAGACCTTCCGCCTCTCCCACGGCGGCGGCGCGCTGGAGGAGGCGCTGCCGGTGGTGGCGAAGGGCTTCGACGTCTCCTTCCAGCGCGACGACGATGTCCACATCCTCTCGCTCCAGGGCCCCAAGGCGCTCGACATCCTCGCGCCCCACACCCCCATGGACCTGAAGGCGTTGCCCTATTTCGGGCATGGCAAGACCACCCTGTTCGGCGTGCCGGTCTCCATCGCCCGCGGCGGCTACTCGGCCGAGCGCGGCTACGAGGTGTTCTGCGCCGCCAAGGACGCGGTCGCGCTGTGGGACAAGATCCTGGAAGCGGGCAAGCCGCTCGGCGTCATGCCGGTGTCCTGGGACTGCCTCGACATCGTGCGCGTGGAAGGCGCCCTCCTGTTCTTCCCCTTCGACATGCCGCACAAGGACACCACCCCGTGGGAAGTGCTCATGGACTGGTCGGTGGACCTGTCCAAGCCTTCGTTCCGGGGCAAGGAGGCGCTCATCAAGCGCAAGGGCACCGAGCGCACCCACCAGGCTGGCATCGAGGTGCTCTCCGCCAAGGCGGCGACCCCCGGTTCCAAGATTTTCAAGGACGGCGCCGAGGTGGGCGTGGTGAACTCGGTCACCTACAGCCAGCATCTCATGAAGTCGCTGGCGCTGGTCTCGCTGAAGCCCGGCTTCACCGCGCTCGGCACGGCGCTCACCGTGAAGGACGGGGACGAGACCTTCGAGGCCAACGTGGTGCGCACGCCCTTCTACGATCCCATGCGCCTGCGCACCCATCCGCTGGACGAGCGCGCCTGATCCGGCGCGGCGCGGCCCTTCCCCGCGCGGGGAAGGGCATGGGCCATCCTTCAAGCGGCGGCCTTCGGGCCGCCGCTTTCGTTTGCGCTCCCGCTCTCAGATGCCCGCCTGGGAGACGAACTTGGGGTTGAGATAGGCCTCGATGGCCTCCGATCCGCCCTCCGATCCGTAGCCGGAATCCTTGATGCCGCCGAACGGCACCTCCGGCAGGGCGAGGCCCAGGTGGTTGATGGTCATCATGCCCGCCTCCACCGCGCCCGCCACCGCGTTGGCGGTCCTGGCGGAGCGCGTGTAGGCGTAGGAGGCGAGGCCATAGGGCAGGCGGTTCGCCTCCGCGACGGCCTCGTCGAAATCGTGGAAGGGCAGCATCATGGCGAGCGGGCCGAAGGGCTCCTCGTTCATCATGCGCATGTCGCGGGTGACGCCGGTGACGACGGTGGGCTCGAAGAAATAGCCCTTGTTGCCCATGCGCGCGCCGCCGGTCACCACCTCGGCGCCCTTCTGCCGGGCATCGGCGATGAGCGCTTCCAGGGCCGGGATGCGCCGCGCGTTGGCGAGCGGCCCCATGGTGGTTTCGGGATCGAAGCCGTCGCCGACCTTCACCTTCTCCGCGACCGCCGCGAAGGCGTCCACGAACGCGTCGTAGACCTTCTCCTGCACCAGGTAACGGGTGGGGGAGACGCAGACTTGGCCCGCGTTGCGGAACTTCGCGGCCGCAATCTGCCGCGCCGCCGCCTCGACATCTGCATCCTCGAACACGATGACCGGCGAGTGCCCGCCGAGCTCCATGGTCACGCGCTTCATGTGCGCGCCGGCGAGGGCGGCGAGCTGCTTGCCCACCGGCGTGGAGCCGGTGAAGGTGACCTTGCGGATGACGGGGTGCGGGATGAGATGTTCGCTGATCTCCGCCGGCACGCCATAGACGAGGCCGATGACGCCCGCCGGCACGCCGGCATCCACGAACGCGCGGATCAGCTCGGCGGGCGAGGCTGGGGTCTCCTCCGGCGCCTTCACGATGATGGAGCAGCCGGCGGCCAGCGCGCCGCACAGCTTGCGCACCACCTGGTTGATGGGGAAGTTCCAGGGGGTGAAGGCCGCCACCGGCCCCACCGGCTCCTTGATCACGAGCTGGTACACCCCCGGCGCGCGGGCGGGGATGACGCGGCCATAGGCCCGCCGCCCTTCCTCCGCGAACCATTCGATCACGTCGGCGGCGGCCAGGGTCTCGCCGCGCGCCTCGTTCAGGGGCTTGCCCTGCTCCGCCGTCATCAATCGGGCGATGTCGCCGGCGCGCTCGCGCAGCAGCTCCGCCGCCCGCCGCATGAGCTTGGAACGATCGAAGGCGGAGACGTTCCGCCAGAGCGCGAAGCCGCGCCCGGCGGCCTCCAGCGCGGCGTCGAGGTCGGCGATGGAGGCATGGGCGACGGTGCCGATCTCCTCCTCCGTGGCGGGGTTCACGACCGCGATGCGGCGTCCCCCCTCGGCATCACGCCATATGCCGTCGATGTGGAGCTGGACATGGGGATAGGCGACATGGGCAAGCATGGGCGTTCCTCGTGAAGGACCTTGGCCGCGTGCGCCACCTATAGCCCTCGCGCCGACCGGCATGAAGCGCCCTCTTCCCCGTGCCGTCGGGGCTTGTGCGCGGCGCGCGGGCGCAATAGGCAATTTCACCACGCGCAGGGAAGGGCCGGCTGGACACGGCCCTCCCGGCCGCAGCGGGAGGAGAATTCCATGGCGGACGAGACGTTCCGTGCCCTGGTGGCGCGCAAGACCGAAGGCGGGCAGGCGATCGCCCTCGAGCACATCACCGAGGCGGACCTGCCCGACGGCGACGTGACGGTGGACGTGGAATATTCCTCCTTCAACTACAAGGACGGGCTGGCGCTGAAGGGGCTCGGGCGCATCCTGCGTACCTTCCCCATGGTGCCGGGCATCGATTTCGCGGGCACGGTGCGTGCCAGCGCCCATCCCGGCTTCGCGGTGGGGGATGCGGTGGTGCTCACCGGCTGGGGCGTGGGCGAGAGCTGGTCGGGCGGCTTCGCCGCGCGGGCGAAGGTGAAGGGCGACTGGCTGGTGAAGCTGCCGCAGGGCCTTTCCGCCCGTCACGCCATGGCGCTCGGCACCGCCGGCCTCACCGCCATGCTGTGCGTGGACGCGCTGGAGCGCCACGGCATCGCCCCCGGCGGCGAGGTGCTGGTGACGGGCGCGGCCGGCGGCGTCGGCTCGGTGGCGGTGCGCGTGCTCTCGCGCCTCGGCTACAAGGTGAGCGCGCTCACCGGCCGGCGCAGTGAGGAGGAGTTCCTGCGGAGCCTCGGCGCCACGGCGATCGTGGACCGGGCTGAATATGCGAGCCCCGGCAAGCCGCTGGCGGGCGAGCGCTGGGCCGGCGCGGTGGATACGGCGGGCGGAGCGGTGCTCGCCAACGTGCTGGCTGCCACCGCCTATGGCGGCGCGGTGGCCGCCTGCGGGCTCGCGGCAAGTTCCGAGCTTGCCACGACGGTGTTTCCGTTCATCCTGCGCAACGTGGCGCTGCTCGGGGTCGATTCGGTGAATTGTCCCACCGGGCGGCGGCTGGCGGCATGGACGCGCCTTGCCGCGCTGCTCACTGAGGCGGACTTCGCCCTGGTGACCCGCGAGGTGGGGCTGGAGGATCTACCCGCTCTTGCCGGCGAGATTCTCGCGGGCCATGTGCGCGGGCGCACGGTGGTGAACGTGCGCGGGCTCGCCCTGTAGGCCCGCGCCGGTGCTGCCGTTACGGGCTACCGCAAGGGCGTCCGCGCGGCTGTCCCGTGCCGCGACATGAGCGCGCTGGCGCTCTCGCGAGGGGTGCGGCCGAAGAAAAGTCGAAGTATACGGCAGGATACGGCTGATGCCGGCGGACCACGGGGGTGACGCCGGCAGCTCCGCAGACGACGCAGAGGACCATGGACGAGCCTTCGGACACCAATCTTTCCCGTGCGGAATACGCATATCAGCGCATTCGCGATGCGATCCGGTCGGGAGAGTTCCAGCCGGGCCAGCGTCTGCGGGAAGCGGACCTCGCGGAGCACTTCAAGGTTAGCCGCACGCCCATCCGGGAAGCCATACGGCGGATCACCGCGGACGGCCTCTTGGAGCTGGTGCCCGGCCGCGGTCTCGCGGTGGCTCAGTTCAGCATGCAACAGGTGCGGGAGATCTACTTCCTGCGTGCGGTGCTGGAGGGGGCGGCGGCCGCCCTCGCCGCGCAATATGCCTCGCCCTCGGAGGTCAAGGCCATGGCCGACCTGCTGGACCAGAGCGCCGAGGTGCTCGACGACCCCGGCGAGACCGCCCGCTTCAACCGCCTGTTCCATCAGGCCATCTACGAGGCGGCGCGCAACCGCTACCTCTCGCAGGCGCTGGCGCAGCTCGCCGATGCGCTGACGCTTCTGCCCGGCACCACCTTCGAGGCCAACGGCCGCTCGCCGGCGGCGCTGGAGGAACACCGCGCCATCCTCGACGCCATCACCGCCCACGCAGCCGAAGAGGCGGAGAATGCCGCCCGCATCCACATCCGCCGGGCGAGCGAGACGCGCATCGACATGATGTTCCGCACGGCCTGATGGTGCCGGGCCGCGGCGTCGTGCACACCGTGCGGCAAGCCCGCGCCGGGGATGCACCGGCGCTGCCGGACATCGAACGCTCCGCGGCCGGGGCGTTTCGCGCCGTCGCCGGCCTTGGCTGGATCGCGGACGGTCCCGTGCAGGATGAGCAGGCCCACAGGGCGATGATTGCCGCCGGCGACGCCTTCGTAGCGGTGGATGCCGCCGATATGCCCGTCGGCTTCGTGAATGGCGCCGTGCTGGGCGATGCCTTCCATGTCCGGGAAATGTCGGTCCATGCCGATTGGCAGCGCAGGGGCATTGGCCGGGCCCTCGTGGTCGCGGTTCGCGCCCATGCGGAACGGCTTGGGTTGTGCGCGGTGACCCTCACCACATTTCGGGATGTGCCCTGGAACGGGCCGTTCTATCGGCGCCTCGGCTTCGTGGAGCTGCCGCCGGAGGCGGTGTCGGCACCGCTGCGTGCGGTTCTGGCCGAGGAGGCCGCGTCTGGACTGCCGGTCGCGCGCCGGTGCGCCATGCGTCTGAACCTGCTGGCCGGAGGAGAGGGCGCATGAAAGCGCCGCCCCGGCGGGGCCGGGGCGGCGGGGAGCGTGTCTTGGTCGGGGGTCAGTCCTTCTGGCGCAGGGCGTCGAGGCTCCAGGCGCCGCCGCCGGCCACGGCGAAGTAAAGGAACACGAAGGAGTAGAGCGCCGCCAGCTCGCCGCCGTTCAGGATCGGGAAGAAGCTCTGCGGGGCGTGGACCAGGAAGTAGGCCACCGCCATCTGGCCGGAGAGGATGAACGCCACCGGGCGGGTGAACAGGCCGAGCGCCAGCAGGATGCCGCCCACCAGCTCGATCACGCCGGCGACGCCGAACAGCGAGAACAGCTGCAGGTTGGCGAACATGGGCACCTGCGGGAAGGCGAACAGCTTGGCTGTGCCGTGGGCCATGAACATGAGCGCGGCGATGATGCGCAGCACGGACAGGATGCGCGGGCGCCAGGCGTCGAAGAAATCGTTGGAAAGCATGATGATACCCAGTTGGTGATGTTGAGGTCGGCGAGGGCAGGGGCAGAACGCGCCCTGCTCGCCGACAGGACGCGGAAGACCGACGGTGAGGCTCAGCCGAACTGGAAGCCGGAATACGCCTTGCCGAAGATGTGGTCGTGGAAGGTACGGCGGCCGGGATCGGTGCCGGCCGCGCCGGCCGCCACGAACAGCGGCACCAGGTGCTCGCTGCGCGGGTGGGCCGCGAGGGCGGCGGGGGCCGAGGCCCAGGCTGCGAGCCGCGCTTCGCGGGTGGCGGGGTCCTTTTCCTCCACCGCCTGCGTCAGCCAGCCGTCGAACGCCTCGGCGGCGGCCGCGACCCGCGGATCGGGCGTGAAGAAGGCCCGCAGGTTGTGGAAGCTCATGCCGCTGCCGACGATGAGCACCCCCTCGTCCCGCAGCGGGGCCAGGGCATGGCCGAGGGCGATGTGGGCCTTCGGATCGAGATCGCGCTGGAGCGAGAGCTGCACCATCGGCACGTCGCCCTGCGGATAGATCAGCATGAACGGGATGAACACGCCGTGGTCGTAGCCGCGCGCGGCATCCTCCCCGGTGGCGATGCCCGCGTCTTCCAGCAGGCCGCGCACGCGGGCCGCAAGCTCGGGCGAGCCGGGCGCCGGATAGCTCAGCCGGTAGGTGTCGGCGGGAAAGCCGTAATAGTCGAACAGCATGCCGGGATGGGGCGCGGTGTTCACCGTGGGCCGGCCCTCCTCCCAATGCCCGGAGATGACCAGCACCGCCTTGGGCCGCTCGCCGAGGGCGGCATCGAGCCCGCTCAGGTAGTGGGCAAGGCCGTCCCAGCGCGCCGACGGGTCGGGCGATGGCTCCATGAAGGGCCAGGGGCCGCCGCCGTGGGCGATGAACAGGGTGGGCCACCTTTTCGCAGCGGTCTTTTCGGTGGTGGACATGGCGTTGTCCCTTTCTCGTGTGCCGGCGCCGGGCGCCGTTTTCGTGAAGGGAACTTGGGGCTTTCCCTAATCGAAAAAAACTGGGAAAGTTTCGGCAGTTTTCATCAGAAAAATCGATAGTGTCATGGATGGGCTGACCCTGGATCAGGTTCAGGTGTTTCTCACGGTGGTGGAGACGGGCAGCTTCTCCGCCGCGGCGCGGGCCATGAACCGCACCCAGTCGGCAGTCACCTACGCGGTGCAGCGGCTGGAGGAGCAGTGCGGCGTGGAGCTGTTCGACCGTGCCGCCTACCGTCCCGCGCTCAGCGAGGCCGGCCGCGCCCTGCTGCCGCGGGCACGGCGCATCGCCGAGGCGGTGGGCGCCCTGCGCACGGAGGCGCGCGGCATCGCCGGCGGGCTGGAGCCCGAGCTGTCTCTGGTGGTGGACGCCATGTTTCCCGTGCCGGTGCTGGTGGAGGCGCTGAAGGGCTTCCGCGCCCATTTCCCCACGGTGCAGACGCGCCTCTATGTGGAGAGCCTCTCCGGCGCCGTGCGGCGGGTGAGCACGGGCGGCTGCGCACTTGGCGTGGTGGTGGCTTCGGCCACCGACACCTCGGTGCTGAACCGCACGCCGCTCCTGGAGGTGGAACTGGTGCTGGTGGCCGCGCCCTCCCATCCGCTGGCCGGGCGCCCAGGGCCGGTGCCGGCGGAGGACCTGCGCGAGCACGTGCAGCTCGTGCTCACCGAGCGCGCCGGTGCCGGCGAGCCCGACCGGGGCGTGCACGCCACGCAGACCTGGCGCATCGGTGACCTCGGGGCCAAGCTCGCCATGCTGCGGGCGGGCCTGGGCTTCGGCTCCATGCCGCTGCACATGGTGGAGGCGGACCTCGCCTCGGGCGCGCTGGTGCGCATCGTGCCGGAGGACTGGGACGGGCGGGCGGGGAGCATCCGCCTGCCCATGTGCGTGGTGCACCGCACCCGCGACGCCCTCGGCCCCGCCGGCCGCTGGATGGCGGAGCATCTGGCGCAGGTTGCGCGTGGCGGCCGGACGCAGGAAGGCGGCTGACGCCGCCCCGCGCGCTCCTATTCGGCGAGAATGCGCGTCTCCTGCAGGTCGATCTCCCGCACCAGCTTGCGCACCATTTCGTCGGAGAGCTCGTTGGCGCGCCCACGGCGGTAGAATTCCCGCCGCTCGGCGCGCAGGCCGGCGAGGCGCAGCTCCTGCTCCACGCTTTCGGCCTTGCGGTAGAGCTCGCCATCCGCGCCGGTGCGGGCCCGCCCGTCGATGCGCTGGCGGTAGACCTCCATGAGCCGGGCGCTGGTGTCGGTGTAGAGGTCGGCGTCCCGCCGGCCCTCACCCAGCTCGTGCTGCGCCTGCTCGATGGCCTTGATGGCGGCATGGGCGGCGGCGGCGCGGGCGCGCTCCTCCTCCTTGCGGTGGGTGGGCTCCGGCGGCAGCTCGAGACCCTTCAGCAGCACCGGCAGGCCGATGCTCGCCGCCACCAGCGAGACGATGATGACCCCCGATGCCAGGAAGATGGCGAGGTCACGTCCTGGAAAGAAGGAGCCGTCGTTCATGAAGATGGGCAGGCTGAGCACGCCGGCGAGGGTGATGGCGCCGCGCACCCCGGCGAGCGCGGTGACCGCGACGAGGCGCCAGCTCGGCCGCTCCACGCTGTGGCCGCGCCGCGCCGCGCGATAGAGGGTGAAGTTGAGGGACACCCACGCCCACACGAAGCGCAGCGCCGCCAGCGCCAGGTTGATGGCGAGCACGTAGACGAGCAGCCACACGGGCTCGTGGTGCCCGGCCTCGCGCACCACCCGCGCCGCGCCGGAGATGATGGAGGGCAGTTGCTCGCCCAGCAGCACGAAGATGATGCCGTTGGCGGCGAACTGCACGGTGTCCCACACCGCGCCGCGCTGCATGCGGGTGATGGCGAGCGCCTGGCCGGTCTGCTCGGCGTAGCTCATGGTGACGCCCGCCGCCACCGCCGCCAGGATGCCCGAGCAATGCAGGTGCTCGGCCAGCAGGTAGGCCGCGAACGGAATCAGCAGGCTGATGAGGATCTGCGATCCAGTTTCCTCGCCCAGGCGGTGGGTCAGCCAGTTCTTCGCCCAGGTCACCCCGAGCGTGACCGCCGTGCCGATGGCGATGCCGCCGATGGCCAGCCACGCGAAGGTGCCCGCCGCCTCCACCAGCGAGAAGCTGCCGGTGAGCGCCGCCGCCACCGCGAAGCGCATGCACACGAGGCCCGATGCGTCGTTGAGCAGGGACTCGCCTTCCAGGATGTGCATCAGCCGCCTGGGGATGGGCACGCGCGCGGCGATGGCGGACACGGCGATGGGGTCGGTGGGCGAGAGGATGGCGGCGATCGCGAAGGCCACGGCGAGCGGGATGGCCGGGATCATCCAGTTGATGAACAGGCCGAGCCCCAGCACCGTGAACACCACCAGCCCGAATGCCAGCTCCAGGATGGTGCCCCTGTCCTTCAGCAGCCCCTCTTTGGGGATGCGCCAGCCATCGAGGAACAGGAGCGGCGGCAGGAACAGGAGGAAGAAGATGTCCGGCTTCAGCTCCACGCCGAGATCCGCCACCGCCGCGATGGCGAAGCCGAGGGCGATCTGGACCAGGGGCAGCGGCACCGGGACCGGCAGCGCGCGGGTGATGGAGCCGCTGAGGACGACGCCGAGGAGAAGCAGCAGGGTCGCGGTGATGGTGCTCATGGCATGTGGCTTTGGGCGGCGGGATCGGGAGCGAAGGCCGGTGAAGGCTCCGCGTGGAGGACCATGCCGGCGATTGCCGCACGACAGCCGCCAGAGTGCCGAAAGGCAGCTCCAGGGCGGATCTCGTCCGGCTCTCGCGCGGGACACACCCTGGCCGGGGCGGAGGGGCCGGCGGCCGAGGGCGCGATTCGAGGCTTGTTCCTCACTACCACCCCTGAATGGCGCGGCCATGGCGCTCGGCCGGGGCGCGGCGATAGGTCTTAGGGGGAAGGGATGGTTCCGGCCGTCGAGGGCCGTGTGGCTCCGGCGCGACGGGCTTCACCAGAGTGCGCTGGCCGTGGCGCGCGTGTGCGGGGTTCCGGCATCGATGCCGTGGATGGTCTTCTTCTCACCGCCTGCCGAAGACCCCGTGCGATGCTGCGCGGATGCTGGCTCCAGCACGGGGCGAGGGCATGCCCGCCGCGCTCGCTCAGGCGGCGCGGTTTCGGGAAATGCGCCGGCACCGCCCGGTCTTTTCCTTGTCACGGCATGCGTGAAGGTGGCAGGCGCCCGGCGGGCTCAGCGCACCACGGCGCTGCGCGTGAGGGTAGCGATTTCCTCCGGCTGGCGGTGCAGCATGTGGGTCAGCACATCGGCCGTGCTCTCGGCCAGGGCCGGCGGCATGCGGCGGACCGGCACGCGGCGCCCGTCGAGGCGATAGGGCGGGGCAAGCACGTGGCGCGCGGCGCCGTCCGCGGCGGGGCGGCGCACCACCATGCCGGTTTCGGCGGCGCGGGGCGAGGAAAGGGCTTCGAGCAGGCCCAGCACCTCGCCGGCGGGAATGTCCGCCGCCTTGAGCGCCGCCAGCAGGTCGGCGCGGCTGTGCTTCAGAAGCTCGGCCTCAAGAATGGGCAGGAGCGCGGCGCGGTTGCGCGAGCGCTCCAGGTTGGTGGCGAAGCGCGGATCGGCCGGCAGGTCCGGACGGGCGATGATGACCTCGCAGAAGCGCTTGAACTGGGCATTGTTGCCCACGGTCAGCACCAGCGGCCCGTCGGCGGCGCGAAACACGCCGTAGGGCACGATGGAGGGATGGGCGTTGCCGTAGCGCGGCGGGTCCTGCCGCTGGGCCAGGGCCTCCAGGCCGTAATAGCTGGTGAGGGTGAGGCCGCAGTCGAACAGCGCCAGCTCCACCTTGCGACCGCGTCCGGTGCGCTCGCGCTGGTAGAGGGCGGCGAGCACCGCCTGGGCCGCATACTGGCCGGTGAAGAGGTCCACCGCCGCGACCCCGAACTTCAGCGGCGGCTGGCTCGCCTCCCCGTTGAGCGCCATCAGGCCCGCCTCGCCCTGCACCACGAGATCGTAGCCGGGGCGGGTCGCCTCCGCGCCGTCGGGCGCGTAGCCGGCGATGGAGCAATAGATGAGACGGGGGTTCTCGGCGGAAAGGTCGGCATAGCCGAGGCCCAGCCTCTCGGCGCCGCCGGTCTTGAAGTTCTGCACCACCACGTCCGCCTCCCGCGCCAGGGCCTTCACCAGGGCGAGGCCCTCGGCGGTCGCGAGATCGACGCCGATGGAGCGCTTATTGCGGTTCACGCTGTCGAAATAGGAGGTGTTGGTCTCCCCCGTCCGAAGGCCCCAGTCGCGGGTGTCGTCGCCGCGCGCGGGATGCTCCACCTTCACCACCTCCGCCCCCAGGTCGCCCAGCACCATGGCGCACCAAGGCCCGGCGAGGATGCGCGACAGGTCGAGCACGCGCACGCCGGCGAGGGGCAGGTCCAGGGCATCACGTTCGGGTACGGCTTCGCTCATGAAAGGGGACTCCGGGGAAAGCGGGGTGTCAGGCGCCCATCACGCCGTCGAGGCGGCGCACCATCTCGATGAGGCGCGGGCGCACCTCGTCGAGCAGGAATCTGGGTTCGGAAATGACGGTGGGGGCGCCGCAGTTGATGGCCATGGGCGGCAGCCCGCCGCCGGGGCGGAAGCCCACCGCGATGGCGCTCACGCTCGCCTGCCAGTCGCCGAAGGAGCAGCAGCAGCCGAGGGTGGCGTGGTCTGCCATCGCCTTTTCCAGCTCCGCGCGCACCTGCGGCCAGGCGAGGGGATCGAGCATCTTGATCTCCTCGAACAGCGCCGCACGCTCCGCCTCCGTGAGCGCGGAGATGTAGGCGCGGCCGATGGAGGAGCGCACCATGGACATGCGCACGCCCACATCGATGTTCAGGGAGATGGCGGCCGGGCCGCGCAGGCACTCCACGTAGCGCATGGAAAGCCGGTCGCGCACCGCCAGGCCCACCGTGGCGTTGGAGAAGTTCGCGAGCTCGCGCATGGCGGGCCGCGCGATCTGCCGCACGTCGAGCCCGCCCAGCGCCACCGTGCTCAGCGCCATGAGCTGGGTGCCGAGGCGATACTTGCCAACCTCCTCCACGAAATGGAGATAACCGAGCTTCGTCAATGTGTAAGTGAGGCGGGAGACGGTGGAGCGCGGCAGCTTGCAGCGCTCCGCGATCTCGTGGTTGGCCAGGAAGGTCTCGCCCCGCTTGAAGCAGGCGAGCACTTCCAGCCCCCGCGCCAAGGCGGTGACGAAGTGGCGGTCGTCCTTGCCCTCGCCGTCGGCGTCGATGTCGGGCGGGGGCGTGTCGTTCGGGCTCATGGTGGGGCTTCCGGTTCCGTCCTGGGCCTCGCCGCGCGCGCGGGCGCGCCGGCGGGGAGCCGCAGGGACCCCTATTATCGAGGATTCGGAGCGGGTTGCATCGCTCATCCCTGCCTCTTGAAGAATGCCGCGAACGCCGCCTGAGCCGCTGGCCTGAGCCGCAAAGCGTGGAAGTGCTCCGCCTCCAGCGCCAGGGCGCGGGCGACCGGCTCGGTGGTGGCATGGCGCAGCAGGCGCTTGGTGGTGGCGAGGGATTCCGGCGGCAGGGCCGCCAGCGCCTGCGCCTTCTCCAGCGCGCGGGAAAGGGCGCCGCCCTCCGCGGTCACCGCGTTCACGATGCCGGCCGCGGCCGCCTCTTCCGGCCCGAACACTTCGCCGAGCAGCAGCAGCTCCGCCGCGCGCTTGGTGCCGGCGATACGCGGCAGCAGGTAGCTCGATGCCCCCTCGGGGCACAGGCCGAGGTTCACGAACGGCAGGCGGAAGCGGGCGCCGGCCCCGGCATAGGCCAGATCGCAATGGAGCAGCATGGTGGTGCCGATGCCCACCGCGAAGCCTTCCACCGCCGCTGCCACCGGCTTGCCGAAAGCGGAGAGGATGCCGAGGAAGGTGAGCCCCGCGCTGGGCTCGTCCGCATTGGTCGTATCCTGGAAGTCGGCGAGGTCGTTGCCGGCGGTGAAGCAGCCGCCCGCGCCCGTGATCACCACGGCGCGCACGGCGTCGTCGCCGTCGGCGGCCTTCAGCGCCGCGCCCAGGGCGCGGTAGGTGGCGCGGTCGAGGGCGTTGCGTCGCTCCGGGCGCGAGAGGGTGAGAAGGCGCACGCCGGGGTGCGGATCGGTGATGACGAGGCTGTCGGTCATGGGGTGTCCCTCCCTTTATGCTCAGGCGGCGAAGGCCGCCGCACTGGCGGCGAGGCGCGCGCGGGCCTCGCGGTATTCCTGCTCCAGGCGCGCCACCACGTCGGCCACCGGCGGTGCATCGGTGATGGTGCCCACCCCCTGGCCGGCGCCCCACACGTCGCGCCACGCCTTCACCGCGCCGGAGCCGAAGCTCATGGCGCTCTTGTCGGCATGGGGCAGGGCGTCCGGGTCGAGCCCGGAGGCGACGATGGAGGGCTTCAGGTAATTGCCCGGCACGCCCGTGAAAAAGGGTGAGTAGAGGATGTCCGCGGCCGAGGCGGTGGAGATCATCTCCTTGTAGGGCGCGGCCGCCCGCGATTCCGCCGTGGCGATGAAGCGCGTGCCCATGTAGGCGAAGTCGGCGCCGAGCGCCTGGGCGGCGAGGACGGCCTCGCCGGTGGTGATGGCGCCGGCGAGGGCGACCGGCCCGTCGTAGAAGCGGCGCACCTCGCCGAGCAAAGCGAAGGGGCTCAGCGTGCCGGCGTGGCCGCCCGCCCCGGCGCACACCAGGATGAGGCCGTCCACCCCCGCCTCCAGCGCCTTCTCGGCATGGCGCACGGTGGTCACGTCATGGAACACGAGGCCGCCGTAGGCATGGGCCTGCCGCACCACCTCGCCGGGCGCGCGCAGGGAGGTGATGATGAGCGGCACCTCGTGGGCGACGCAGGTTTCCATGTCCCGCGCCAGCCGGTCGTTGGAGGCGTGGACGATCTGGTTCACCGCGAACGGGGCGATGGGGCGGGCCGGGTCGGCGGCCTGAGCCGCGGCGAGCTCGGCCTTGATGCGGGTGAGCCAGCCGTCCAGCGTCTCGGGCGCGCGGGCATTCAGCGCGGGGAAGGCGCCGACGATGCCGGCAAGGCACTCCGCGATCACCAGCTCCGGCCCGGAGACGATGAACATGGGCGAGGCGATGACCGGCAGGGCGAGCCGGCCCCGGAACGCCCGCGGCAGGCGGCTTTCGGAAGGGGTCATCGGGCTGCGCCTTCGGTGGTGCCCTCGCGGGCGAAATAGAGGTCGTGCAGGCGGTCGAGGTCGATGGCCGCGGCCTTCTCCGAGAGGATCACCTTGCCCGCGCGCATCAGGTGCAGGTCATCCGCCACCGAGAGTGCGATGCGGGTGTTCTGCTCGATGAGCACGATGGTGGTGCCCTCCGCCTTCAGCTTGCGGATGATGTCGAACACCTCGTTCACGATCACCGGGGCAAGGCCGAGGGAGGGCTCGTCGATGAGCAGGATGCGGGGCTTGGCCATCAGCCCGCGCCCCATGGCCACCATCTGGGCCTCCCCGCCGGAGAGCGAGCCGGCGAGCTGGTGCCGGCGCTCCCTGAGGCGCGGGAAGAAGGCGTACATGCGCTCCAGGTTGGCGGAGAGGTCGGCGCGGCAGCGCTCGGGATAGGCGCCGAGGCAGAGGTTTTCCTCGACACTCATGTCGCGGAACACCAGCCGGCCCTCGGGCACCATCACCAGCCCCTGGGCGGCGAGGTCCCAGGTCCTTCCCTTCAGCGGCGCATCGCCCAGGAGGATCTCGCCCGTGTAGGGCAGAAGGCCGGTGAGGGTGCGCAGCAGCGTCGTCTTGCCGGCGCCGTTCGGCCCCACGATGGCGGTGAGCGCGCCCTCGCGGAAGGTGAGGTTCACGTCCCACAGCACGGTGATGGCGCCGTAGCCGGAGGAGAGGTTGCGTGTCTCAAGCATGGGCGGTCCCCGTATAGCTTTCCACCACGGCCGGATTGTTGAACACTTCCGTGGGGGTGCCGTCGGCGATGAGCTGGCCGAAGTTGAGCACCACCGCGCGGGTGCAGAGCCCTGAGATGGTCTCGATGTCGTGCTCGACGATCACAATGGTGAGGCCGAACAATTTGTGCAGCTCCTTCAGCTTCAGCATGAAGGATTTCTTGGCGTTGCTTTCCAGGCCCGCCAGCACCTCGTCCAGCAGCAGCAGCTTCGGCTCGGTGGCGAGCGCCTTCGCGATCTCCAGGCGCTTCAGCTCCTGAAGCGCCAGCGCGGTCGCCGCATCGGCATCGGCCTTGTGGGAGAGTTCCATCACCGCGAGGATCTCGTCGATGCGCTTCTCGTCGTGACGCCCGGCGCCGAACACCTGCGCCACGATCAGGTTCTCCCGCACCGAGAGGTGGTGCATGGGCTGGGGGATCTGGAAGGTGCGGCCGATGCCGGACCGCGCCCGCCTGTGGAGCGGCAGGCCGGTCACGTCCTTCCCGTCGAACACGATGCGCCCGCGCGCCTTCACCAGGCCGGAGATGGAGTTGAACAGGGTGGTCTTGCCCGCCCCGTTGGGACCCACCAGCCCCAGGATCTCCCCCGCCGCGATGCGGAACGAGATGCCCGACAGGGCGGTGAGCCCGCCGAAGCGGACGGTGACGGCATCAAGCTCCAGCATGGCGCTTCTCCGCGTGCTTCGGGAACAGGCGGGCGGCGAGCCCGGAAAGGCCGTTCGGCGCCAGCAGCACCATCACCGCCAGCAGGATGCCGAGCAGGATCTGGTGGCCCACTGGGATCAGGCTTTTCGCGATCACCTGGTCGAACAGGTAGATCACCACCGCGCCGCAGACCGGGCCGAGCACCGTGCGGTAGCCGCCGAACACGGCCGCGATGATGGGCATGACGCTCCAGATGCCGGAAAAGGCGTAGTCCGGCTCCAGGAAGCCGATGATGTGCGCGTTGAGCGCCCCGAACACGCCGGCGATGAAGGCCGAGAGGAACAGCATCCAGGACTTCAGCAGTGTCGCGTTCACGCCCACCACGCGGGTGGCGTCCTCGCTCTCGGCGATGGCGCGCAGCGCGGTGCCCACGTGGCTGCGGCGCAGCAGCACGTAGACCACCGCGAACAGCACCACGCAGATCAGCACCAGCACGTAGGAGCCGGCCCGGTTCGCGAGATCGATGCCGAACACGGTGGGCAGGCCGGGATAGCGCTGCAGGCCCGCCGCGCCGCCGGTGAGCCAGTCCAGCTCGGTGGCGAGGATGCGGAAGATCTGCGCATAGGCGAGGATCGCCAGCGCGAAATAGGGCCCCGAAAGGCGCAGCGCCGGCAGCATGGCGAGGGAGGAGAGGGTGGCGACCACCCCACCGAGCGGGATGGCGATGAGCACCGGCACCCCCGCCTTCGCCGCCAGCAGGGCCGAGGCGTAGGAGCCGACCCCGAAGAAGGCCGCATGGCCGAAGGAGACCATGCCCCCGAGGTTGCCGAGCAGCGCCCAGGAGAGCGCGAGGCCCGAGAGGATGAGCGCGGAGATGAGCAACCCCAGGATATAGGGGCTGGCGCCCGCCGCCAGCGGCAGCAGCGCGAGGATGACGAGGCCGGCGCCGAGAGCGGCGCCCCGGCCGAGGGAGGCGCGCGCGGGCGGGGCCGCGGTGGAGGTGGTCGTGCTCATGGCCTTGCCTTTCAGCCGCGCCGGGCGCGCGCGCCGAACAGGCCGTTCGGCAGCAGGAACAGGACGAGGAGGAACAGCACCATGCCGGCGAGCTCCTGCAGGGCGGACGAGGCGAGCGTGACGGTGAGCGCCTCGGTGACGCCCAGCAGCACGGCGCCCAGGAACACGCCGGGAATGGAGCCGACGCCCGCCAGCACGGTGATGATGAAGGCCTTCACCGTGAGCGCGTGGCCGGTGGCCGGCTGCACCACGCTCATGGTGTAGAGGGCGACGCCGGCGAAGGAGGCGAGCGCCCCCGCCACCAGGAACGACACCGTCTCGATGCGGGCCGGATTGATGCCCATGAGCCGCGCGGCATTGCGATTGGATGAGACGGCGCGCACCGCGCGGCCGTACCAGCTCGACTTCAGCCACCACCACAGCGCGCCCATGAGCGTCACGGAGAGCGCGAAGGCGATGATCTCGCCGCGCATGGCGAACACGTCGCCGAGCGAGACGGCATCCTGCAGGAAAGGCGAGGTGGTGGTGCGCACGTCGCTCGCGAAGATGAGCAGGATGGCGTTGGTGAGGATGATGCCGATGGCGAAGGTGAGGATCAGCGAGTTGAGCTCGCGGTGGTCCTTGATGCGGTCCACGAGCAGGAACAGCGCCCAGCTCGCCGCGCCGACCACCACCAAAGCGAGGGGTATGGCGAAGTAGGGATCGAGCCCGGTGCGCGATTCCACGAGATAGGCCATGTAGGCGGCGAGCAGCACCAGCTCGCCGTGGGCGAGGTTGATGATGCGCATGGCGCCGAAGGCGAGGGCGAGGCCCAGCGCCACCAGGGCGTAGACGCCGCCGATGAGCACGCCGGAGAACAGCGCCTGCAGGATGAGTTCGGTCATGTCGCCTCAAGGGGGAACATGGGGGGCGGAAAGGGTGGACCCGCGGGCGGAACGGTGCCCGCGGGCGGTTGCGTCAGCGCGGGCTCACCAGGGCACGCCGGGGTAGACGACCTCGCCGTTGGCGGCGGACTTCGGGGAGACCAGGATGATCTTGCCGTCGCGGTGCTGGCCCATGGAGAGCGAGAAGTTCGGGTTGTCGCCGGTGGCGTCGAACTGGATGCGGCCAAGCAGGCTCTCGCGGTCGGTCTTGCGCATCTCGTCGGCGAGGCCGCCCTTCTCCAGCGTGCCGTTGTCGGCCGCGCGGAAGATGGCGTCGCACAGCACCATGGTTTCCACGAAGCTCAGGGTGGAGAGGTATTCGATGTCCTTGTTGTAGGTCTGCTTGTAGATGTCCGCGAACTGCCGGCCTTCCTCGCTCTTCACTTCCACCGGGAACGGGAGGAAGGAGGTTCCGGCCACGTTGTTCATGAGGTCGGGAAACTCGGTGTACATCTTCGGGGTGGCGAGCGACCACGTGCCCACGAGCAGCTTCACATTGGGCTTCAGCACCTTGGCGGCGCGGATGATGCCCACGTAGTCGTTCTCGTAGCCCGACATCATGATGATGTCGGGCTTATCCTGCAGCTTGATCTTGTTGATGATGGGCTTGAAATCGGTGATGGCGGGGTCGAACTTGTGCACGGTCACCTTGATGCCCAGGGCGGCGAGGTCCTTTTCCAGTCCTTCCGCGAGCAGCGCGGGGGCCTCCTTGGTGGAGGCGATGATGGAGACCTTCTCGGGCTTCAGGTCGCCGATGAGGGTGGCGATGCCGCGCTCGTAGCCCGCATTGTTGTTGATGCGGAAGAAGGTCTTGAGGCCGCGCTTGGTCAGCTCGTCCGAGACCGCGCCGGCGGTGATGTAGACTTTGCCCAGCTTGTCGGAGGCGTCCGACGCCGGGCCGATGATGTTGGAGCCGTAGCCGCCGATGATGGCGACCGCGCCGTCGGCGGAGAGTTTCTCCACGGCCGAGACCGCCTTGGCGGGCGTGCTCTCGTCGTCGATGAGGTCGATCTTTACCTGGTAGCGGGGCGTGATGGCGTTGCACATCTTCATCGCCACCTGCATGCCCTCGTTGAAGGCCTGGCCGGAGCGGGCGAGGGTGCCGGTGAGCGGCATGTGGGCGCCGATGGTGAAGGTCTTCGGCGCGGCCTTCGCAGCATCCTGCGCGTCCGCGCCGGTGATGGTGGCCATGAGGCCGAGGGCGAGCGTCGCCGCGGCGATCGTGTTCGCCGGTGTCTTGCGGACCATGTGTTCCTCCCAGAGCGTGTCCGACGCCTGAACGCAAATACGAACGAGCGCTCGTTCGGATAATACGTCCTATTCAGGCGGAGACGGAGGCGCAGCCGGACAGACCGGCGGATGCGATTCCGGCTCCTGCGGTTCGATCGGCATGGGAGGGGCGCGGTCGTGGCGTTCCCGCCGGCTCGGGCCCTGGGCCCGCGCCGTCTTGCTCCTCCCCCTGCGCGGTTGTTCCGCGTTCTGGCTCCGTGGGGCGAGGTAAGCCCCCGGAGACGATGGATGAATGCCACGCGTTCGCCCGGCCTGTCAATTTATGCAGAAAATAATTCTGCATATCAGAACGTGCCATAGCCATGAGGTATCTGGAGGTGGCGAATGGCGCCGGTGGACAGCTTGACAATCTGCATTTTCCGGGTCACCTCTTCCAATAATGCAGATTTATATTCTGCAATGCAGAACTTAAGGGAGGCTCAATGGCTCCGCTCCGCATCGCCGCGACCAACGGCGTCGCCGTGCTCACCATCGTCAATCCGCCGGTCAATGCGCTCGGCGCCGCCGTGCGCGCGGCCCTTGCCGAGGGCATAGCCGCCACGGCTGCCGATCCCGCCGTGAAGGCCATCGTGCTCGCGGCGGAAGGCAAGGTGTTCGTGGCCGGAGCCGACATCTCCGAGTTCGGCAAGCCGCCGCTCCCTCCTTCTTTGCCGGATGTGGTGGCGGCCATCGAGGATTGCCCCAAGCCCGTGGTGGCGGCCATCAATGGCATGGCGCTGGGCGGCGGCCTGGAGCTGGCGCTTGCCTGCCACGCGCGGGTGGCGGCGCCGGCCGCCAAGCTCGGCCTGCCCGAGATCAAGCTGGGCCTCATTCCCGGCGCGGGCGGAACCCAGCGCCTGCCACGCCTCATCGGGGCCGCGCAGGCCTTTGCCCTCATGCTCTCGGGCGATCCGCTGGGCGCGCCGGAGGCGCGCGACATCGGCCTCGTCGACGAGATCGCGGAGGGCGATCTGATCGCCGCCGCGTCCGCCGCCGCCTTGCGCCTCGCCGCGGCGGGAAGCTGGAGCAGGTCGAGCGCGCGCGCCGACAGGCTCACGCACGAGGACCGCGCCGCGTTCGAGACGGCCGCCGCAGAGGCGCTGAAGCGCAACGCGCGCACGCCCAACGTGCCCGCGCTGATTGATTCGGTCCGCGCCTGCCTCGACCAGCCGTTCGCGGCTGCCCTCGCGACCGAGCGGGCCCACTTCGCCGCCCTGGTGGCCGACCCCAGCTCCAAGGCCCTGCGCCACGTCTTCTTCGCCGAGCGCGAGGCGGCGCGCATTCCCGGCATCGGCCGCGAGGTGAAGGCGCGGCCCATCGCCAGGGCGGCGGTGATTGGCGCCGGCACCATGGGCGGCGGCATCGCCATGTGCTTCGCCCAGGCGGGCATTCCCGTCACGCTCATCGAGGTGAAGGCGGAAGCGCTGGAGGCCGGCGTCGCCCGCATCCGCGCCAATTACGAGACCTCGGTGAAGCGCGGTTCCCTCTCCAAGGAGGCGATGGCGCAGCGCCTTGCCTTCATCACCCCGGCGGTGGGGCTCGACGCCGCTGCCGACGCCGACATGGTGGTGGAGGCCGCCTTCGAGGACATGGGGGTGAAGGCGGAGATCTTCGGCACCCTCGACAAGGTGACGCGGCCGGGCACCATCCTCGCCACCAACACCTCCTACCTCGACGTGGACGCCATCGCCGCCACCACGAACCGCCCTCAGGATGTGGTGGGCCTGCATTTCTTCAGCCCCGCCAACGTGATGCGGCTGCTGGAAGTGGTGCGCGGCGCCCACACGGCGCCGGATGTCCTGGTGACCGCGGTGGAGCTGGGCCGCAAGCTCGGCAAGCTGCCGGTGGTGGTGGGCGTGTGCTACGGCTTCGTGGGCAACCGCATGCTGGCGAAGCGCACCGAGGCGGCCGAGCGCCTGCTGCTCGCGGGCGCGCTGCCCCACGAGGTGGATGCGGCGGTGACCGATTTCGGCTTCCGCATGGGCCCGTTCGCCATGGCGGACCTCGCCGGCGTCGACATCGGCTGGCGCGCCCGCAAGGCGGCCGGCGACAAGGCGGTGAAGGCCCCGGTGGCGGACGCGCTGGCGGAGCAGGGCCGCTTCGGCCAGAAGACCGGGCGCGGCTTCTATCTCTATCCGCAGGGCGCCCGCGCCGGCGTGCGCGACCCGGAAACGGAGGCGCTCATCGCCTCGCTTTCGCAGGCGCGCGGCATCGCTCGCCGCAGCTTCACGCACGATGAAATCGAGGCGCGCCTGTTCTACCCGATGGTGAACGAGGGCGCGAAGATCCTGGAGGAGGGCATCGCCGCCCGCGCCGGCGACATCGATATCATCTGGGTTAACGGTTACAACTGGCCCGCCTTCACCGGCGGCCCCATGCATTGGGCCGAGCAGGTGGGTCTGCCCAGGATCGCCGCCGCGCTGGAGGCGTTCGCCGCCGAGACCGGAGACGACAGCCTGCGGCCCGCCCCGCTGCTGAAGCGCCTCGCGGAAGGCGCGGGCTCGTTCGCCGCGCAGGAGGCGGCGTGATGGCCGCGGAGCACGCCGCCGTGCCGCTTCCGCCCTGGCAGGCGGCCTTCCCGGAAGTGTGCGACTGGGCCGCGCCGCTGGAGATCTCCACCCTGCCGGATCTGCTCGCCACCGCCGTGGCGGCGCGGGGGGAGGGGACGGCGCTCGATTTCCGGGGCATCGCGATCAGCTATCGCGAACTCGGGCGGGAGGTGGAGCGCTTCGCGAGCGGCCTTGCCCGCGCCGGGGTGCGGCGCGGCGAGAATGTCGCGCTGCTGCTGCCCAACACGCCCTGGCATCCGCTGGCCTTCTTCGCGCTCACGCGGCTCGGGGCGCGGGTGGTGCACATTTCCGCGCTCGATGCCCGACGCGAGATCGTCCACAAGCTGAAGGCCACCTCTGCCCGCCGGCTCGTGACCACCAACCTGCCCGGCTTCCTGCCGAGCGCGCTCGACATGCTCGACGAAGGCGTCGTGGACGAGGTGCTGGTGGGGGAGGACGCCCGCTGGGGCGCGGGCGAGATCGCGCCGCTACCCACGCCGGAGCGTGCGTGCGTGCGCGACCTCGGCGCCCTGGCCAGCGATGCCCCGCTCGCCGCGCCGCTGCCCTCGGTGGACGACATCGCGGTGCTGCAGTTCACGGGCGGCACCACGGGCCTGCCCAAGGCGGCCATGCTGAGCCACGGCAACCTCACCTCGGCGGTGAGCATGTATCGGGCGTGGCGCGATGGGGGCCGCCCGCTGGTGGCGGGGGCCGAGAAGGCGGTGGCGGTGCTGCCGCTGTTCCACATCTACGCCCTCACCACCGTGCTGCTGCGCCACCTGCGCGATGGAAACACGGTGCTGCTGCGCCAGCGCTTCGACGTGGAGACGCTGATCCGCGACGTCAGCGAGCTGAAGGCCAGCCAGTTTTCCGGCGTGCCCACCATGTGGGTGGCGCTGTTGAACCGGCCGGGGGTGGAGGCGGTCGATTTCTCGGCGCTCAAGTCGTGCGTGTCCGGCGGCGCACCGCTGCCGTTCGAGGTGCAGGCGCGCATCGAGGCCATCATCGGCACCCAGCTCAACAACGGCTGGGGCATGACGGAGACCGGCCCCGCCGGCTCGCGCGTGCCGTTTGAGGTGGAGCGGCGGCCGGGGCTCATCGGCATTCCGCTGCCGGGCCTGTCCATGCGCATCGTCGCCATGGACGAGCCGGGCCGTGCCCTGCCGCCGGGCGAGGTGGGCGAGATCGCCATTTCCGGGCCCAACGTCTTCAAGGGCTATCTCAATGACGAGGCCGGCACGAGGGGTGCATTCCACGACGGCTGGTTCCTCACCGGCGACATGGGGCGCATGGATGCGCGCGGCCTGTTCGAGATCGTCGACCGGCGCAAGAACATGATCATCTCGTCGGGCTTCAACGTTTATCCAGCCGCCGTCGAGAACGCGATCTACGAGCACCCGGCGGTGGAAGAGGTCATCGTCATCGGCGTGAGCGATGCGTATCGCGGCCAGTCCGCCAAGGCCTATGTGAAGCTCAAGGCCGGCGCCGCGCCTTTCACACTCGATGAGCTGACCCTCTTCCTGGCCGACCGCCTGGGCCGCCACGAGATGCCGCGCGCCCTGGAGTTCCGCGAGCAGCTGCCCCGCAGCCCGGTCGGCAAACTGCTGCCGAAGGTGCTGATGGCCGAAGCGGCCGCCGAGGTGGAGGCCGCCGCGCAGGCGGCCATCCGGGCCGGCGCCGCCAACGAAACACACTGAAATCAAGACGAGGAAGCGTTCATGGTCGAAGCCGTCATCGTTTCCACCGCGCGCACGCCCATCGGCAAGGCGCAGCGCGGTGCGCTCAACATCACCAAGGGCGCCGACATGGCCGCCCACGCCATCCGCCACGCGCTGGCCCGCGGCAAGGTGGACCCGGTCGAGGTCGAGGAAGTGGTCCTGGGCTGCGGCTATCCGGAAGGCGCCACCGGCGGCAACGTCGCCCGCCATGGCGCCCTGGTGGCCGGCATTCCGGTGACCGCCACCGGCGTCACGGTGAGCCGCTTCTGCGCGTCCGGCCTGGAGGCCATCGCCCATGCGGCGAAGCGCATCGTGATGGATGGCGTGCCGGTGGCGGTGGCCGGCGGGGTGGAGTCCATCTCCCTGGTGCAGCCGGTGAATCGCGAGGCCTTCCGCAACGACTGGCTGATGGCCCACAAGCCGGACATCTACGTGACCATGATCGAGACCGGCGACAATGTCGCCCGGCGCTATGGCGTCACGCGCGCGGCACAGGATGCGTTCTCCTTCGCCAGCCAGCAGCGCACCGCGGCGGCCCAGGCGGCGGGCCTGTTCGACAACGAGATCGTGCCCATCACCGTCGAAAAGGCGGTGACCGACAAGGAGACCGGCGAGACCCGGCGCGAGAGCGTGACCCTCGCCAGGGACGAGGGCAACCGGGCGGACACCACGCTGGAAGGGCTTTCCAAGCTGAAGCCGGTGCGGGGCGACGACCAGTTCGTCACCGCCGGCAACGCCAGCCAGCTTTCCGACGGCGCCTCCGCCACCGTGCTGATGTCGTCCGCCGAGGCGGCGAAGCGGGGCGCGCAGGTGCTCGGCATCTTCCGCGGCTATGCCACCGCCGGCTGTGAGCCCGACGAGATGGGCATCGGCCCGGTGTTCGCCGTGCCGCGCCTGCTGGAACGCAACGGGCTCAAGGTATCCGACATCGGCCTGTGGGAGCTGAACGAGGCGTTCGCCTCCCAGTCCGTCTACTGCCGCGACACGCTGGGGATCGACCCGGACATCTGCAACGTCAACGGCGGCGCCATCTCGGTGGGCCATCCGTTCGGCATGAGCGGGGCGCGGCTGGTGGGCCACGCGGTGCTGGAAGGGCGCCGGCGCGGCGTGCGCTATGCGGTCGTCACCATGTGCATCGCCGGCGGTATGGGCGCGGCGGGCCTCATTGAAATCAATCCGGAGGCCTGAGCCATGGACCTGCGCTTCACACCCGAAGAGGTCGCCTTCCGCGAGGAGGTGCGCGCCTTCTTCCGCACCGAGATCCCCGCCGAGATCCGGGCCAAGGTTTCGGAAGGCCGCAAGATGACGCGGGAGGATTACGTGACCTCCCAGCGCATCCTGAACGACAAGGGCTGGGCCGTGCCGGGCTGGCCGGTGGAATACGGCGGCCAGCCCTGGAGCCCCGTCCAGCGCTACATCTTCATGGAGGAGCTGATGCAGGCGGCGGTGCCGCTGCCGCTCCAGTTCAATTGCCACATGGTGGGCCCGGTGATCGCCACCTTCGGCAGCGACGCGCAGAAGCAGCGCTTCCTGCCGCGCATCAAGAGCCTCGAGGACTGGTGGTGCCAGGGCTTCTCCGAGCCCGGCGCCGGCTCCGACCTCGCCTCGCTCAAGACCCGCGCGGTGCGTGACGGCGACCATTACATCATCGACGGCCAGAAGACCTGGACCACGCTCGGCCAGTATGCCGACTGGATGTTCTGCCTCGCCCGCACCGATCCCGCCGCCAAGAAGCAGCAGGGCATCTCCTTCATCCTCATCGACATGAGGAGCCCCGGCGTCACCGTGCGGCCCATCATCACCATCGATGGCCGGCACGAGGTGAACGAGGTGTTCCTCGATGCCGTCAAGGTGCCGGTGGAGAACCTGGTGGGCGAGGAGAACAAGGGCTGGGACTATGCCAAGTTCCTGCTCGCCAACGAGCGCACCGGCATCGCCCGCATCGGCATGTCGAAGGAGCGCATCGCCCGCATCAAGCGCCTCGCGCGCGTGACGCCGGCGGGGGCCGGCACCATGTGGGACGACATGGACTTCCGCTCGCGCCTTGCCTCTGTCGAGATTGAGCTGAAGGCGCTGGAGATCACCCAGATGCGGGTGGTGGCGGCGCAGGCCACGCGCGATCCCACCAAGCCCGATCCGGCCTCCTCGATCCTCAAGATCAAGGGCTCGGAGCTGCAGCAGGCGACCACCGAGCTGCTCCTGGAGCTGGCCGGTCCGCAGGCCCTGCCGGCGGCGCGGCCCGAGGCCGGCCACAATGATGCCGAGGCCCTGTTCGCCTGGGCGGATGCGGCGGCGCCCGTCTATTTCAACCACCGCAAGGTGTCCATCTACGGCGGGTCCAACGAGATCCAGCACAATGTGATCGCCAAGGCGATCCTTGGTCTTTGAAACCGGGCCTGTGAGGAGGACACCATGGATTTCGACCTGACCGACGAACAGTCCCTGCTCAAGGACACCGCCCGGCGCTGGGCCGCGGACAATTATTCCACCATCGAGCAGCTCGCCGCCGCCCGCGCCGAGCCCCTGGGGTTTCCCGAGGCCAAATGGGCCGAGCTGGCGGAGCTGGGCCTTCTGGGCCTGCCGTTTGCTGAAAGCGACGGCGGCTTCGGCGGCGGGCCGGTGGAGACGCAGGTGGTGATGGAGGCGCTGGGCCGCGCGCTGGCGCCGGAGCCCTACCTCGCGAGCGTCATCCTGGGCGGGGGCGCGGTGCGCCTCGCCGGTTCCGATACACAGCGCGCGGCGCTGCTGCCGGGCGTCATCGACGGGTCCGCCCGCCTCGCCTTCGCCCATTCTGAGCTCCAGGCGCGCTACGACCTCAATGATGTCGCCACCACCGCCCGCGCCGTGGAGGGGGGCTTCCGCCTCGACGGCCGGAAGAGCGTGGTGCTGAACGCCGATGCGGCGAAAACGCTGGTGGTGAGCGCCCGCACCTCCGGCGACCGGCGGAACGCGGCCGGCATCACCCTGTTCCTGGTGCCGGCGGATGCGCCGGGCGTCACCCTCACGGCTTACGCGACGCAGGACGGAGGCCGCGCGGCCGATGTGCTGCTCGCCGATGTCGTCGTGCCGGCGGATGCCGTGCTCGGCGCGGTGGGCGAGGGTCTCTCCGTGGTCGAGCGGGTGGTCGAAGGCGCCATCGCGGCCCTGTGCGCCGAGGCGGTGGGCCTGATGGAGGCGCTGCATGAGCTGACGGTGGAATACCTCAAGACCCGCAAGCAGTTCGGGGTCGCCATCGGCTCGTTCCAGGCGCTCCAGCACAAGGCGGTGGACATGTTCGTGGCGCTGGAGCAGGCCCGCTCCATGGCGCTCTATGCCGCCATGATGGTGGAGGCCGAGGATGCGCAGGAACGCCGCGTGGCGCTCTCCGCCGCCAAGGCGCAGGTTAACCGCTCGGCCCGCCTGGTGGGACAGACCGCGGTGCAGCTTCATGGCGGCATTGGCATGACCATGGAATATATCGGCGCCCACCATTTCCGGCGCCTCGCCATGATCGAGCTGATGTTCGGCGACACGCCTTTCCACCAGCGGCGGGTGGCGGCCGAGGGCGGGCTCATCGCCGCCTGATGCCGAGGGCCTGCGCGCGGGCCCTGAGCGAAGCCCGTCCGCCATCGGCGAGGCCCTGGCGCCCATGGGCACGACGCCGGGACCGCCCGCCGCCCCTGATGCGTGGCGGGCGGTCTGGTCGCTGCGCCTCAGGCGGCGCCGGCCTTCTGGCGCCGCACGAAATCGTGAAAGGCGGCGAGCTGGCCCTCGATGAAGCTCAGCGTGCCCTGGTCGGTCAGGGCGCCGTCCGTGACCTTGGTGTGGACCTGGCCCACCATCACCTCGGGCACGTTCATCACGGGCATGTCGAGGCAGACCAGAACCTGCCGCAGGTGATACTGCGCCCGCGCCCCGCCGAAGCCGCCCATGGAGGCGGACTGGATGAGGGTCGGCTTGCCCTTCAGCGGCGGCTTCTCCTTCATGCGCGAGAGCCAGTCGATGGCGTTCTTGAGCCCGCCGGGGATGGAGTAATTGTATTCCGGCGTCACGATCACCAGGGCGTCGGCGGCCGTGACGGCGGCCGCGAGCGCGGTGACCGGGGCTGGGAAGCCGGCGGCCTCGATGTCTCCGTCATAGATGGGCAGGAGGGCGATCGAGGGCAGGATCTCGATCTCCACGCCCTCCGGGGCGAGGCCCTGAAGCGCGCGCGCGATGGCGGCGTTGTAGGACCCCTTGCGCACGCTGCCCACCAGAACGACCCATTTCATGGCGCGACCTCTCGTTTCATCCGCCGGCCGGACGCCGGCGGCTGGAACTTGAGCACAAACGCAGAGCCAAGTCATACCGGCCGGCTGCGGCCCAGGGGCGCGGCCGCGACCCTAGGGCCCGGCGCCCCGTCCGGCGTCGGCGACGCCTTCTCCAGGCGCCGCTCAGCCTCCGGTCTCAGCCGATGCGGACCATGTGGTTGTCGAAGCGCGGCCCGCCGGTGCGGCGCGCCACCACCGCGACGCCGTCGTCACCGGCCGCGATGCGGACCACTTCGCCATAGCCGCTGGCGGCGACGAAGGTGCCGGCCTCGTAGGCCATGGCGAGGGAGCAGCCGTCCACCAGCGGCACCGCGCCGAGATAGCGCCCGTCCGCCCGCCACACCGCCACCCGCCCGCCGCGCGGCGAGGCGCACGCTACGAACCGGCCGGAGGCGTCGTAGGCCACCGAGCCCACATAGCCGCGCAGCTCGCGCCAGGCATTGTCCGGCGCCTCGAAGGGCGAGACCGCGCCATCGGCGGCGATGCGGAACAGGAGCGGGCGGGCAATGCCGTCGTTCATCAGGTCCTGCGCCGCCACCACCGTGCCGCCCGCGCCGTCCCGCGAGAGATGGCGCAGCGACAGGCTGGAGAGGTCGGCCGAGAGCCGCCCCTCGCCGCGTAGCGCGCCGGTGGCGGGGTCGAGAAGGGTGATGGTGGAGCCGGTCAGCTCCGCGTCGCGGGCCTCCGGCGTGTTGGGCTCGATGCCGCCGTTGGCGACCACCAGCGCGGCGCCCGAGCGCATCAGGTCGTGCGGGCCGTCGCCGGCGGTGGGCCATTCCTCGGCGATGGTGAATCCGGCCGCCACCTCGCGCCGCGCCAGCACGCCGCGGCCCATGGTGGGCCGGCCCTCCTCTGCACGCGGGGGCTCGATTTCGGCGGTGAGGAAGAAGCGTCCATCGGGCGTGAAGCGGCCGTGGCCCGAGAACACGCGCCCCTCGCCCGGGGCGAAAGTGGAGACGACGCCTGCCCGGTCCCGGCGGAAGACCACCGCGACCTTGCCCGGTCGCCGGCCCACGGCCACCGCGAGCGGCCCCGTGGGGCTCGCCTCGATGCCATGGAGGCGGGCGGCGGAAGGGGCGTCCACATCGGCCGCGCCGGCGGCATCCACGGAGACGGCGGCGAAGCCCTCGGCCATGCCCGCGGTGGAGAGCCAGCCGGTGGCAGGGGCGGCGTCCGCTGCCGCATGCAGGCGCGAGGCCGCGGGGACCGCGAGCAGCGCACCGGCAATGAAGGCGCGTCGGGACAGGAAGGCCATGGTAGCCTCAATCGCCGTCGAGGGCGTTGAAGCCCAGGGAGATGACGAAATAGGAGGCCATCGGCCGGTAGACCGCGAGCTGGGCCGCCTTGAAGGTCTTGATGGCGGCGTGGAGCGCGGCCGCCCCGCTCGCCGTCTGGGCGGCCGCGCCGAGGTCGGCGGGCAGCTTGTCGGCGACGGCATCGGCCTCGGTGGCGGCCTTGTTCACCACCCATTGCGGGCGGCTCGGCATCTGGGTGGCGATGGTGCGCAGGAGCGCGTCCGCGCTCTTCACCATGTTCGCCGCCACCCGGCCCGAGCGGCCGGAGCGCCAGTTGTCCGCCGAGAGGGGCTTGGCCTCGGTGGGGCCGGAGCCGAGCACGGGCAGGATCTTGGTGTCCGTCACCCGCTGGAAGGCGCCGGAAAGGTCGGTGAGGATCATGCCCGGAAGGGCGGCGGCGTCGGGGAAGAGGTCCGGGTCGCCCTTGCCGGCGGCCAGGGCGCCGAGCAGCCCGCTGGCGCGGTCTCCCCATTGGCTGCGCACATCATGGGCGATGGCGGCGAGGTTGGTGGCGATGGCGAGGCCGAAGGCGCAGCGCCGTGCCGCTTCCGGCCCGGAGGCGAGCGCCTTCGCCGCGCCCTCCTCATACAGCAGCCGTTCCAGCGCCGGCAGGCCCTGCACCGAGGCGCTCGCCTGGGGGAACCGCTCGGGCGAGAGGCGGCCGGCGTCGGGATCGGAGATGACCTCGGCCATGCCGCGGGCGATGGCGTTGCGCCGGTCCGGGAAGAAGCTGAGGCGGTCGGCCCTCAGGTTCTGGCTGATGGGGCCGAAGGTGATGAACTCCACCGCGTTCCAGGCATCGGCGGTCTTGCCGTAGGCGTCCTTCAGGGCCGGTACGCCGGCCTCCTCGGGCTTGGCGCAGAAGCCGGTCCAGGCCGCCTTCTGGGCATCGGCTGCGCCGGCAAGCGCATCGTAGCGCGGCAGCAGCCAGCTCTCGATGACGGCGACGGAATCGAAGGGCGGGTTCGCCGCCAGCGCCGGCGAAACCGAAAAAGCGACAACGCAGCCGAGAGTGGCGAGCGCCTTGCGCGCCGTGGCGAGGGCTAGGCGGGCAATGTTCTCAAGCATCCGGAACCACTTCCAAAAACTAGAGGGACGAAACAAAGGCGATGAGCGCCGCGCGCTCGCGCTCCGAAAGGGCGCGGAAGCGGGCCGCCGCCGGGGCGGCCTCTCCGCCGTGCCACGAGACTGCTTCCGCAACCGAGCGCGCGCGCCCATCATGCAGCAGGCCGGTCTCCCGGGCGAGGGCCTGGGAGATGCCCGCCAGCGGCGGGGTGCGCCAGTCGGAGGCGCCGGCGCCGGGCTCGGGCATGGTGTCGCCGAGGTCGGGGCCCATGTCGTGCAGCAGCAGGTCGGAATAGAGGCGCGCCTTGCCGCCGTCGGCGGTGGGCATCTGCGGCCGGTGGCAGGCGGCGCAGCCCGTGGCGGCGAACAGCCGCGCGCCGGCGGCGTCGGCGGGGGCCTCGCCCTGGGGCGTGGGCAGGGCGGCGACATAGGCCACCACCCGGTCGAGCACCGGCGCGCCGATCTCGAAGCCGGGGGTGCCGTCCGCCGCCGGGTGGGCGCCGTGGGGCGCCGCGCGGCAGGCTGTCTGGGCGGCGGTGCAGTCGCCCCACGGCTCCGGGTGCAGCGGGTTCGACAGGCCGAGATCGAGGAAGAAGGCCTCCGCGCTCTGGCTCTCGATGGAGGGATGGCTCGCCTTCCAGCCGAAGCGGCCGACCCGGAACGAGCCGTCCTTCTGCGGAAGACGCCGGGCACGGCCGGAGATGCCGTCATGCCCCTCGGCCTGCTCCTTCTCCACCGCCAGGATGGCGGTATCGGGCACGGCGGCCATGGCGCCGCGCCCGTGCAGGTCCGGCGCGACACGCAGGGAGAGCCCGCTCTTCGGATCGAGCGGGCCGTAGGCGAGGGCGTCGAGGCGGGGCTTGCGCGCATGCCGCCCGTCCGGGAGGGCGGTATCGTCCGCTGCAATGATGCCTTCTGCCACGAGGCCGGGAACGGCGTCGATCTGCAGCCGCCGGCCATAGACCGGGTCGGCCGCGCCGTCTGCCTGGCCGATCATCAGCACCATGCCGCGCCCGGCCACCTGGCCGGAAACGTCGAAGGCGGCCGAGGCGCGGCCGCCGCCGGGGTGGCAGGAGGCGCAGGAGCGGGCATCGAACAGGGGGCCGAGGCCGTCATCCGCCTGGGTGGTGGTGGGGGCCGGGGTCCACGGCCGCTTGAACAGCGCCTTGCCGATCTGCACGTCGAGATCGTCGAGCGCGCGGGCGGGCGTCGCAGCGCAGGGCGCCCAGGCGGCGAGAATCGCGGCGAGAATCGCGCCGCGCGTCCGGTGTCCCAGAAGCGCGGCGCGCGTCCGATATCCCAGGTGCCGCGCCATCACGCCACCCGGAACCAGCCCATGAGGCCGGAATCCATGTGTTCGAGAATGTGGCAATGGAACACCCAGTTGCCGCTCGCCGCCTTGAAGGCGATGTCCACGCTCTCGTTGGGCTCGACGATGACGGTATCGGCCAGGAACTGCGGCAGCGCCTTCTTCTTGGAGGAGGAGAGCACCTTGAAGATATGGCCGTGCAGATGCATCGGGTGCGCGTGCTTGGTCACGTTGGTGATGGTGAGCACGTAGCTCTGCCCGTTCTTCAGCACGTTGAGCGGCGGCGGCAGGCGCAGGTCCGCCCCCGCGCCCCAGGAGTTGCGGTTGATGGCCCAGAAGGTCTTGTCGCCCACGCACAGGGAATCGACGAGCGCCTTGGCGAGCGGGTCGTCCGGCGGCAGCGGCGGCGCGATGACGGTGGCGCCGGCGGCGGTCTGCACCAGGAAATCGAGATGGGTGGCCTTGGCCACGTCCGGCTGCGGCAGCTCGGCGGGGAAGGGCAGGGCCTTGGGCTTGAAGGGGGTCTTCTTCCGGCCCTTGTCCACCGCCACCAGCGTGGTGAGGAGATAGGGCTCGGCGGTACGGTAATCGTAGATCTTCACTTCCTCGCCGGGGCCGGGCATGCGCACGTGCACGTCGAGCCGCATGGCGGGGCCCATGCGCCAGACGCCATCGGGGGCCGCGCTCAGCAGGAAGGGCGTGGTGGCCTGCCCGTCGGTGGCGATGGCGGCGGCGGCGTCGGTATCGCAGCCGAAGTCGATCACCCGCGTGGAATCGGCGACGATGGCGCGCACTCGCACGTCGCCATAAGCGGGAGCTTCCACCCGCGGCGGCACCACCGAGCCGTTGACCGCCCGCACCGTGCCGAAGGTTCCGGCGGTGGAGGCGCCCTCGTCGGTGAACATCTGCAGCCAGCGGCCGTTCTCGTCCAGCCGCCAGTCCTTCACCGCGATGATGTGCTCGGCGTCGAAATGCACCTGGCTCTCGCGCGGGTCTTCCACGAACAGCATCCCCACCAGGCCGCGGCCCACCTGGCCGGTCTCGTCGCAATGGGGATGGAAGAAGTAGAAGCCGGGATCGGGCAGCGGCACGTTGTAGAAGAAGCGTCCCCCCGCCGGCACCACTGGCTGGGTGATGGGCGCGACACCGTCGAAGATGTAGGGCCCGCGGATGCCGTGCCAGTGCACGGTGGTGGGGTCGGGAAGCCTGTTCTCGAACTCCACCATCAGGCGCGTGCCCTGTGGCGCGCGCAGGGTGAGGAAGGGCGTGCCGTTATAGGCACAGAAGCGGGGCGTGGGCGGCTTGTCCGCGCCGAGCAGGGGCACCGTGGTCTCCTCCGCCACCAGCGACAGGCGCCGCTGAGGGGCATCGGGAGGCAGGGTGTCGATGGCCTTGGGCAGCACCTCGCCGAGGGCGGAAGGCGCGAAGGCCGCGGCTCCCGCCGCGGCCCCCCCCAGCATCAATGCGCGACGCGATATCACCGCCGGCGCCTCACTTCTTGCCGACGGCCGAGGGGTCGTCGAGGCTCGCGGAGCCTTCCACCTTGATCTGGAGCTTGAGGGCGGAGACGCCGCGCTCGATGGCGTGGGCCTGGGCCACCAGGGCGTCGACGCCGGCCTGGATGAGCTTGGCGCCCTTCTCGTTGCCCTCGCCCAGCATCTGGTCGTAGGCCATCTCGCCGGAATCGGCGGTGTCCTTGATCGCCTTCAGGGCGGCCAGCGCGGCATCCGACTTCTGGTCGATCTCGTCGGCGATCTTGGGGTCCCTGGCGCGGATGAGGTCGGCCACGGAAGCGCCGGTGATGGTGGTGCCGTCCGGCTTGGTGAAGCGGCCGTAATACACGTCGCGGATGCCCACTTCGTCATAATAATGCGAGTTGTGGGTGTTGTCCGAGAAGCAGTCGTGCTCCTCTTCCGGGTCGTGCAGGATGAGGCCGAGCTTCATGCGCTCGCCGGCCAGCTCGCCATAGGACAGAGAACCGAGACCGGTGAAGATGACTGCGAGGCCGGCGTTGTCCTTCTTCTTCAGAAGGGTCTTGCGGGCGGCGCCCTTGGCGCTCCAGGCGTCGGTCATTTCCTTCAGGTCGTCCACCAGAGTCTGGGTGGCCACCTTCAGATACTGGCCGCGGCGGTCGCAATTGCCGTTGGTACAGGCCTTGAGGTCATAGTCGGTCCACGAGCGGGCGCCGGCGCCGGGGCCGGTGCCGTTCAGGTCCTGGCCCCACAGCAGGAACTCGATGGCGTGCCAGCCGGAGCCCACGTTCGCCTCCACCCCGCCGGCGCTGTTGAGGTTGTGCAGCAGCTCGGGGGTGATCTTAGTGACGTCGATGGTCTTCTTGCCGATGCGGATTGTCTTGGAGGCGATTACATTGGCGGTGTAGAGCGGGTTCTCGTCGGAGGTCTCGCCATACTTCGATTTGTCGACATAGTCGATGAGGCCCTCGTCGAGGGGCCAGGCGTTGACGTTGCCTTCCCACTCGTCGACGATCTTGTTGCCGAAGCGGAAAGCCTCGGTCTGCTGGTAGAAGGTGCGGGCGTGCTTCCAGGCGTCCTTGGCCTTCTGCTGCGTCTCGGCGCCCGGCGCCGCCACGAAGGCGTCGATGGCCTGCTGCATCTGCTTGGCCGTGTCGTGCGAGGCGCCGTACATCGCCTCCGCCAGATCCGCGTAATGGGTGATCACATCGCGGGGCTTCGGCGCGTCGGCGAATGCCGGCGACACGAAGCTCACCGCGGCGGCGATCGCGCCGGCAATGAAATGCGCGCGCATCAACCTGGTCTCCTGGTTCGGGTAAGGCTCATTCAAATGACGGGGCGGTCGCAAAGGGTCCGCCTCCCCAGCGCGGGCAGATTAGGCAGGGCTCGCCCCCCTCGCAAGCGTGCGGGATAATAATGGAATTGTTCTATTAATTGCTTCCGATAGGTCATGGCAGGCTTCATTTCCGCGTGTCAAGACAAAGAGGTATGCAGCGCTGCGTAGTTCCGCGTCGAGCGCTGGAGCAGGCGGGCTGGATTTAATGTCTTCACAGGCCGGGGGTCCCGGTACTGCGCGGGAGATTGCGTGGGATGCAACGTAGGCTCGAAATCACGATATTGAAGTCGTTCTAAACTGAGCTTCGCCGGCTGACAAACCGCGCCATACGGTGTTAGGAAAGATGTCATGCCTGCTGCCGGCATCGCGGCATGGGCGCGAGATGTATTTTTGAGTTGTTCCAAACTGATCGCGAGATCTTCCCGGTGCGCGGTTTCGCGACCTGATCCCGCGCCCTGAAAGCCGTGCGGGCATTGCGTCGCCGCCGCTGAGCGGGCTTCGGCCCGGCGTGAATAAGGAGACCAGACATGCTGGCTGCACTCCTCGTGGTGTTTCGTGAGGTGCTGGAGGCGGGCATCGTCATCGGCGTCGTGCTCGCGGCGTCGGAAGGCATTCGCGGGCGCGGCCTGTGGATCAGCGCCGGCGTGCTCGGCGGCATCGTCGGCTCGGCGGTGCTGGCGCTGTTCGCCGAGCGGATCTCCAACCTGTTCGACGGCTCCGGCCAGGAGCTGCTGAACGCTTCCATCCTCGCGGTCGCGGTGGTCATGCTGGCCTGGACCGTGGTCTGGATGGCGAGCCACGGCCGCGAGATGGTCATTCAGATGCAGGCGGTGGGCAACGACGTGAAGGAGGGCCGCAAGCCCCTCACGGCCCTCGCCGTCGTGGTTGGCATGGCGGTGCTGCGCGAAGGCGTGGAGATCGTGCTGTTCGTCTACGGCATCATGTCCACCGGCATGGAGAGCGTGCCCGACGTGGTGATGGGAGGCTTCGGCGGCCTGCTTGCCGGTGCGGTGGTGGCGTTCGTGCTCTACCGGGGCCTGGTGGCGGTGCCGCTGAAGTACCTCTTCAAGGTCACGGCCATCGTCATCACCCTGCTGGCGGCGGGGCTCGCGGCGCAGGTGGTGGGCATCCTGCAGGATGCCGGCTTCATCCAGTCCCTGGCGGATCCGGTGTGGGATTCGAGCTGGCTGCTGTCGGATGAGGGCGCCCTCGGCCGGGTGCTGCGCACGCTCGTGGGCTATCGCGCCCAGCCCACCGGCATGCAGGTCATCGCCTATGTGGTGACGGCGGCGGTGATCGTGATCCTCTCCAGCCTCGTCAACAACCGCATCGCAAAGGCCAGGCAGCTTTCCCGCCCCGCGCGGGCCTGAGGGCGGGCCACGCGAATTTGCGCGCGGCTGCACTTGCCGCGCGTGGCGCGCCGACGCATCTTTGCGTAACGGACGGCAGTCCGGCTGCTCCCGCCGCGTGACGGCGCGGGGCGCCGGCCGCGAGCCGCAAAGGAGATGCCGTGAGCCAGGATGCCTCATCCCGCCTGTTCCTGCGTGTCGATTTCCCCGACGGGCGGCGCCTGGGGCCGGGCAAGATCATGCTGCTCGAGGCTATTCGCGAGCATCGTTCGATCCTCTCCGCCGCCAAGGCCATCGGCATGAGCTATCGCCGCGCCTGGCTGCTGGTGGACGAGCTGGACCGCATGTTCGAGCAGAAGGTGATTCTCACCTATCCGGGCCGGCGCGGCGCGGGAACGGAGGTCACGGCGTTCGGCGAGCGGCTCATCGCGCTCTATCGGGCCATGGAGCGGCAGGCCGCCAAGGCCACCCGCTCCACCCTGGACGAGCTCACTCAGGCTCTGGCGGAAGAGAGCGCCCGGCAACCAGCCGAAGAGACGGCCCCGCTGAGCGCGAAGGCGGGCTGAACGGCTCGCTCTGCGCCGGGAAGGCGGGGGAGCGGCTGTCCACCGCCACCGCCTTGATCATGGCCCATACGGGCATGCCCTCCTCCAGCGCCAGCCGTTCGACACTCTCCAGCGTGACGAGGGACTGCAGCCGGCCGTGGGGCAGGCTCACCTCCACCGTCGCATAGGGCCCGCCCTCGCGCCGGATGGCGCCGATGGTGCCGCAGAGCCGGTTCGTCACGGAGACGTCGATGGGCCGCGACAGGGAAAGCGAGACATCGCGCGAGCGGATACGCGCGCGCACCGGCGCGCCCACCGGCCGGTCCACCAGCGGCACCCGCAGCTCCCCGTCGGCGAAGGTGAGGGTGGAGAGGGAAAGCTCCGCGTCGTGGCTCTTCACCACGCAGTCGTAGATGGTGCCGAGGTCGAACCGCCCGAGCACCGGCATCAGCTCAGGGCGAGAGAGCACGTCCGAAAGGGGGCCGCTGGCGATCAGCGCGCCGTCCTGCAGCGCGGCTACGGTATCGGCGAGGCGCAGCACTTCGTCGATGGAATGGCTCACGTAGAGGATGGGCAGCTTCAGGTCGTCCCGCAGGCGCTCCAGATAGGGCAGGATCTCCAGCTTGCGCTGCTCGTCGAGGGACGCGAGGGGCTCGTCCATGAGCAGCAGGCGCGGCTGGGCGAGCAGGGCGCGGCCGATGGCGACGCGCTGGCGCTCGCCGCCGGAAAGGGTGTGCGGCCGCCGCTTCAGGAGGTGGCCGATGCCGAGCATGTCCACCACCGCCTCGAAGCCGATGGAATGGTCGTGCCGGGCGCGGCGCTGCCCATAGCGCAGGTTGCCGTCCACGGAGAGGTGGGGGAACAGGCGCGCATCCTGGAACACATAGCCCACCCGTCGCTTCTCGATGGGCAGGTCGATGCCCCTCTCCACGTCGAGGAAGACCTCGTCCCCCACCTGGATGCGGCCCGTGTCCGGCCGCACCGAGCCGGCGACCATCTGGATGATGGTGGTCTTGCCCGAGCCGGAGCGGCCGAACAGGGCGGTGACGCCGCTCGGCGGCGCGGTGAAGCGGGCCGTGAGCGTGAAGCCGGTGCTGCGCGCGAGGCGGACGTCGATCTCGATCATACGCGCCCCAGTGCGATCTTGATGCGCCGGTCGGCCATCTCGGCCAGCACCAGGGCACTGAGGGCGAGGATGACGGACACCACGGTGAGCCGCAGCGCCATGGCGTCGCCGTCGGGCATGTGGGTGGCGCTGTAGATGGCGAGCGGAATGGTCCGCGTCTGCCCCTCCACGTTGGAGACGAAGGTGATGGTGGCGCCGAACTCGCCGAGCGCGGAGGCCAGCGAGATGAGCGCGCCGGAAAGGATGCCCGGCAGCATCAGCGGCAGCGTCACCGTGAAGAAGGCGTCGATCCGGGTGGCGCCCAGGGTGCGGGCGGCGGTCTCGATGCCCTTGTCCACCCCGTCGATGGCGAGGCGGATGGCATTGACGCTGAGCGGGAAGCTCACCACCGCCGCGGCGACCGTGGCGCCGGCGGTGGTGAACATGAGGCTGATGCCGAACCACTCGTAAAGGTATTGGCCGAGATAGCCGCGGGTGCCCAGCGTGATGAGCAGGATGTAGCCCACCACCACCTTGGGCAGCACCAGCGGCAGGTGGACGATGCCGTCGAACAGGCCCTTTCCGGGAAACTCCAGGCGGGACAGGATCCAGCCCACGAGGATGGCGGGCGGCATGCTCCAGAGGGTGGCCCAGAAGGCGACCCTCAGGCTCAGCACCACCGCTGTCCATTCTTCCGGTGTCAGCAGCATGTGAAAATTCCGGACGGCAATGTCACAAAAATACTAAACCGGAGGGCGGCGCCTGCGAAGGTATTCCTCGCGCGCTACCCTCCGGCTGTTCAAGAATGGGGCCCGCGGCCGGTAGGGCCGCGGCCGCTCACTTCACCACGAAGCCGTACTTTTTGTAGATCTCCTTGGCCTCGGGACCCACCAGGAAGGCGAAGAAATCCTTGGCCTCGGCCGTGTCGTGGCCCTTCGTGAGGGCGAAGGGATATTCCACCGGCGGGTGGCTGTCGGCCGGGAAGGTGGCCACCACCTTCACGTTCTTCGCGATGGCGGCGTCGGTGGCATAGACCACGCCATAGGGCACTTCGCCGCGCTCCACCAGCGCCAGGGCGGCGCGCACGCTCTCGGCGCCGACGATGCGCGGGGCCACCTTGTCCCACACGCCGAGATTGGTGAAGGCGGTCTTGGCGTAGATGCCGACCGGCACGCTGTCGGTAAGGCCGGTGGCGATGCGGCCGTTGGCGCCGAGCAGGGCTTCGATGTCCATGTCCTTGGCGAGGGTGACGGGCTTGGCCTTGTCGGCCGGGGCCACCAGCACCAGCGCGTTGCCGATGGGCACCACGCGCGAAGACGGGATGATCAGGTCCTTCTTCTCCACATACTCCATCCACTTCAGGTCGGCGGAGGCGAAGATGTTGGCGGGGGCGCCGGCTTCCATCTGCTTGGCGAGGGCCGAGGACGCGGCGAAGGAGAACTTCACCTTGCCCTTGCCGCCCTTGGCCTCATAGGCCTTGCCGATGTCCTCGAAGGCATTGGTGAGGCTGGCGGCGGCGAAGGTGGTGACGGTGCTGTCGGCGGCCGCTGCGGTGGCGCTCGCCGGCTGCTCCGCGCGGGCGGCCCCGAAGAATGCGGTGGCGACGACGAGGCCCAGAACGAGGCTGCGCCGCCGGATGGAAAAATCGATCATGGCAATATGTCCCCGGTTGGTATGTCCGTTGATATATAGCATGTCCGGGAGGCACAAGGCGCGGCGTTGCCGCACGGTCAATGGCGCGCGGGCTCTCAGCCGCCGACGAGGCGCAGGGCGAGCGCGCCCGGCGCCAGCATGGCGAAGGCCCAGATGGCCGCGCTCGCCACGTTGGCGAGCTGGAAATGGCTCTGCCGCATGGCCAGGATGCCGGCGATGAGCGGCACCACCGCCCGCACCGGGCCGAAGAAGCGGCCCACCGCCACGCCCCACACGCCGAAGCGGGTGAAGAAGTCTTCCGCCCGCGCCACCAGGTCCGGCCGCCGGCTGAGGGGCCAGAAGGTCTTGGCGCGGTCCTTGTAGTAGAAGCCGAACCAATAGGAGATGGCGTCGCCGAGGGACGCGCCGACCACCGCCGCCAGCCAGATGGGGAAGAAGTGGAGGCCGGATGCCTCGATGAGCGCGCCGATGGCCAGCAGCAGCACGGTGGCGGGCACGAGAAAGGAAACCAGGGCCAGCGACTCGCCGAACGCGAGCGCGAAGACGATGGCCGGCGCCAGCGCCTGGTGCTGCTGCACGAAGGTCGTGGTGGCGTCGATCAGAGCCTGTGGGTCGAGCATGGGTCCTCCGCCCGGCATCTTTTCCGGTCCCTCCGCTGCGGGCGGGCGCCGCGCGGGGGCCTGGGATGTCTGCGCCCTATATGGCGATGCAGTGCGGCGGAAAAGCGTACGGCGGTTGCCGGCGGCGCAGGTGGGCACCGGAAGGCGGCGAAAAGCGCAGCTTCCGCGGTCGCTGCCTTGAAATCGTCACGCGGATGGGTCATATGCACTGTCATGGTGATCCGTCGGCAGGCGGTCGTTTTTGAAGGGCCGGAAAGGCCACGAGCGACGCAGGCGGGTGACGGCACTATCGGGCCGCGTAGCGGAGACCGCTCGGAGCTTCATTTTCCTGGAAGCGTCTCAGGCGGCTTAGCCCGAATTCTATTTTCTTCTCAGACACCCCAGGCCACGCGGGATGTCGCAGATCCTCGCGATCCGTGTCGCCGCGCAGCTTTACGCATGCGCGCCGCGGTGCTGTTCGCCCATGAAAGACAGAGCTTGACCTCTTTTGCTTCCCTCGGCCTCGCCGAGCCCATCGTCCGCGCCCTCACCGAAGAACGGCACGTGACGCCGACCCCCATTCAAGCCCAGGCCATTCCTGAAATCCTCGCCGGCCATGACCTCATCGGCATCGCCCAGACCGGCACCGGCAAGACCGCCGCCTTCGCCCTTCCCATCCTCGATCGCCTGGTGCGCCATCCGCGCCGGCCGGAGCCCAAGGCCGTCCGCGCCCTCGTGCTTTCGCCCACCCGCGAGCTGTCCGGCCAGATCGTGGACAATTTCCTGAAGTTCGGCCGCCATTCCCGCGTTTCAGTGTCGCTCGCCATCGGCGGCGTGCCCATGGGCCGACAGATCCGCGCCCTCTCGCGCGGGGTGGACGTGCTGGTGGCGACCCCCGGCCGCCTCATCGACCTCGCCGACAACAATGCGGTGCGGCTCGACCAGGTGGAAGTGTTTGTCCTCGACGAGGCGGACCAGATGCTGGACATGGGCTTCGTCCATGCCATCCGCGCCGTGGTGCGGCGCCTGCCGCGCAAGCGCCACTCGCTGTTCTTCTCCGCCACCATGCCGTCGGCCATCGCGGAACTCGCCGGCTCCATGCTGCACGAGCCGGTGGAAGTGGCGGTGACTCCCGTCGCGAAGACCGCCGATCGCGTGGACCAGCGCGTGGTGTTGGTGGACAAGCCCAACAAGGGCCCGCTCCTGGCCGAGGTCCTCTCCAAGGAGGAGATCGACCGCGCCCTGGTGTTCACCCGCACCAAGCACGGCGCCGACAAGGTGGTGCGCGTGCTGGCCAAGGCCGGCATCGCTGCCGAGGCGATCCACGGCAACAAGTCGCAGAACCAGCGCGACCGCGTGCTCGCGGCGTTCCGCGAGGGCACCGTGCGTACCCTGGTGGCCACCGACATCGCCGCCCGCGGCATCGACGTGACCGGCGTGAGCCACGTCATCAACTTCGACCTGCCGAACGTGCCCGAGAGCTACGTGCACCGCATCGGCCGCACCGCCCGCGCGGGCCGGGAAGGCATCGCCATCTCCTTCTGTGATCATGAGGAGCGCGCCTACCTCAAGTCCATCGAGCGGCTGATCAAGATTCAGATCCCCTCCACCGACCGCCGTGGCGCGGGGGCGGCCTTCGATGTGCCGGAAGGCGAGCCGCTCGCAGTCTCTCCCGTGGAGACGCGGGAGGAGGGCCGCTCGGGCCGCCCCGGCGGCCGCCAGCGCCGCCCCGAGGGCGGCCGTAACGGCGCGCCCCGCCAGGGTGGGCGCCAGGATCGCCGGAACGACGAGCGTCGCTCCGAGGATCGCCGCTCCGAGGGCGGGCGCGACGAGGCCGCGCGCCGCGAGAAGCGCCCTGCCGCTCCGCGCGGCGAGGCGCGGGATGGCCAGCCGCGGGAGGCGCGTGCCGCCCAGGCTCCGGGACAGGCTCATGCGCCGCGCGCGCAGCAGCCCCGCCCGGCCAAGCCGCGCCATGACGAGGCCCGCGGCAGCCGCGCGGCCGGTGGCGAGATGGGGGGCATCGGCTTCATGAAGGCGGTGCCGGCCCGTTCGGAATCCCGTCAGGAGACCCGCGGCAACGGCGCCAAGCGCCCGGTCCGTTAATCAGAAATGCCACGGCGAGGCCGCGAAACGGCCTCGCTTGCGCGTTAGCTATGGGCCCGAACGCGGAAACGTGAGATAAGGCCCGCCAGTGCCGCCCCGGGATGGGGCCGTGGAGACGACTATATGGCGAAGGAAGAACTGCTGGAGTTCGAGGGAACGGTGACGGAAGTGCTCCCGGACGGGAATTTCCGCGTGCGGCTCGACAACGACCATCAGATCCTGGCCTATGCGGCCGGCAAGATGAAGAAGAACCGCATCCGCACCATCGAGGGTGACCGCGTGGTGGTGGAAATGTCGCCCTATGATCTCGATCGGGGCCGCATCAATTTCCGTCACAAGGCGGAAGGTTCGGCACCGCCTCCCGGCGCGCGCCGCCAGCAGAATTTTCGTCGTCGCTGAGGACTGGGCGAGGCGGCAGACGGATGGGCTACTTTCGTTCCATAAGGCTGCCGCGGCCGCACCTGACCGCGCGCATGGCCGCACCGGGAGACGCGCTCGCGATAGCGGGCGTGATGGTGATCGCCGTGATCGCGCTGGCGCTGCCGGTGGCGTGGAATGGCTTCGTCCTCGTCTATCACGACAGCATCGACTATCTCGGGCTCACCTTCACCTGGCAGATGCCGGAGTTCCGCACAGCGGCCTACGGGCTGTTCGCGGGCATCGGCCGGCTTGCGGGCAGCCCCACGGCCATCGTGCTGGCGCAATCGGCGCTGGTGGTGCTCACCATCGCCCTCTGCGTGCGCGCGCAGTTCGCGCCGCCGCGCTTCCTGATGGCGTTCACGGTGGCGATGATCGCGGCCCTCGCGGGCGGCATCTCGCTGTTCGCGAGCCAGGTGATGGCGGATGTGTTCGCCGGCGCCATGGTGCTCGGCCTCGTCAGCCTGATGCTGTTCTTCGACGGGCTTTCGATGCCGCGCCGGATGCTGCTCGCCGCCTTGTGCGCGGTGGGGGTGGCGGTGCACACCAGCCATGTGGGGCTTGCCCTGGGTTTGCTCATGCTCGGTGGCATGGCGCGCCTTGCCCGGCGGCGCTGGCCGGGCGTGCCGCAGGTGCGGCTGCGTGAGGCGGCGTTCGCCGCCATCGGCGGCATCAGCCTCGCGGTGACTGCCAACGCCTATGTGACGGGCCGCCCCTTCCTCGCTCAGACCGCGACCGTCCAGGCGCTCGCGCTGTTCATCGAGGGCGGCGTCACCAAGTCCTATCTTGACGAGAACTGCCCGCCGGCCGGTTCCCACAAGCCGGCGCCCTACAAGCTGTGCGCCTATCGCGACCACCTGCCGCCGACAGCGAACGACTTCCTGTGGGCGCGGGGTGCTTCCCCCCTCTACAAGCTCGGTGGCTGGGATGCCCTGCGCGGGGAGGCGGCGGCGATCGTGGACGGCTCGCTGGAGACCATGCCCGACCAGGTGGTGCGGCAGACCCTCGACCTCACCGCCATCCAGTTCCTGATGCTGGACCCCGGCGACGGCCTGGGCCCGCGCTGGAACTATTACGTCCAGACCATCGGCAAGTGGTATCCGGGCAGCGCCAAGGCGTTCCAGGGCTCGCGCCAGCAGCATGGCATCGACTTCAAGCCGCTCTATTGGCCCACGCGGGCCATCATGGGCGTGTCGCTGGCGGCGCTGCTCATCTTCGCGCTGGCGTGGCGGCGTGCGCCGCGGCAGGCCATGTTCGCGGCCGCGATCCTCGCGGCCCTGGTGGGCAACGCCTTCATCTGTGGCGCGCTCTCCAACCCCAACCACCGTTACCAGGGCCGCCTCGTGTGGCTGGTGGCGAGCTCGGCGGCCATGATGGTGCTGGCGCAGACTTCCTTCGGCCGGGTGCGGGAGAGGGAAGGGACGGCGCCGGCCCTGGGCTAGGCATCTTCCCTGCTGGTGCCCACTGCCGCGGGAGCGCCGCTTTCCCGAGGCCACTGCCGAGGCGTTCGCAACCGTGAACGGCTGCGTTGCTTGGCCGTGCGGGTGCGTCAATCATGCTTCATGCGGGCAGCGGCACCCCCGCCTTCCTGCAAAACGTAAAGGCCCAGGCATCCCGCCCGGGCCTTTTCCTTGCGTGGACAGGCGCTCAGCGCTGCACGTAGACGGTGGTGCCGACCTTCACGCGGTTGTAGAGGTCCGTCACGTCGTCGTTGGTCATGCGGATGCAGCCGGAGGACACCGCCTGCCCGATGGTTTCCGGCTCGTTGGAGCCGTGGATGCGGTAGAGGCTGGAGCCGAGATACATGGCCCGCGCGCCGAGCGGGTTGTCGATGCCGCCGGGCATGTAGCGCGGCAGGTCGGGACGGCGCTTCAGCATCTGCGCCGGCGGCGTCCAGCCCGGCCATTCGCGCTTGGCGCTCACGGTCTTCACGCCAGCCCACTGGAAGCCGTCGCGGCCCACGCCCACGCCGTAGCGGATGGCCTGGCCCGGTGCGGTCACGTAGTAGAGCCGGCGCTCGGACGTGCGGATGACGACGGTGCCGGGCCGGTACTTGCCGTCGAACGCCACCGTCTGGCGCGGAATGGGCGAGGAGCTGCTCACCACCCCGACGTCGGAGGGGGAGGCGAGGAACAGCTTCGCGAAGGGGAACAGGTCATAGCGATCATCGGCCCGGGCAGGGGCCGCCGCTACCAGCGCGACCGCGATTGCGGCGGCGGAGAGGGCTTTCAGGTGCATCATGGCGCTCGGTCTCGCGTGCTTGGACCCGGGCGGGCGGAACAACCCCTCGATACGCAACACCTCCCGCATGCCCAAGGTCTATTTTTCGCCACAAACAAGCATGACCGCAACCGCTTTGTGGCGGTTCGGTTCCACCCCCGCGCGCGGCTGAGGCGCTTTTCGCGCCGGTGCGCCGCAAAAGCCACGCTCGCGCTGCGGCAAGGGCGCTCAGCTGGCTGCGGCGCGGACAAAGCCGGCGAGGGCGGTGTTGAAGTCGCCCGCCGCTTCCAGGAAGGGGGCGTGGCCGGTTTCCGGGAATAGCGCGAGGCGCGCGCCGGGCACGAGGCCGGCGATGTGGCGGGCCATTGCGGGCGCCACCACCTGGTCGTCCTCCCCCTGCGCCACCAGCACCGGCACCCGCAGGCGGGCGAGGGCCTCCGCATATTCGGCCGGGCGGTCGAACAGGGCGGCGCGCACCTGAGGGGGCACCACCATGTTGAAGCCGATGAGGGTCTCCACCAGCGCGGCTGGCGGCGTGCCGGCGAAGCAGCGGCGCACGAAGGCGCGGGTGGAGGAGATGTTCTGCGCCAGGTCGTCCACGCACATGCTGCGCATCAGCCGGTTGCAGGTGCCGTAGAATTCCCGCGCGTTGGCGGTGGCCGCATCCACGAAGACGATGCCGCCGAGGCCGGCGTCGCCGTGCTGGAGGAGGTAGTCGCCGATGATGCGCCCGGCATAGGACCACCCGACCAGGATGGGCCGCTTCAGGCCGCTGCCCGCGATCACCGTGGCGAGCTCGTCGGCCCAGCGCCGGGGCTCCTTGTAGAAGCGGGCATCGAGCGGCTTGTCGGAGCCGCCATGGCCGCGGAAATCGTAGGCCACCATGCGAAAGGCGGCGAGCTGCGGCGCCGTCATCTGCCGCATCCAGACCAGGCCGCAATGGGAGAAGCCGTGGATGAACAGCAGCTCCGGCCCCTCCGCGGCGCCCCATTCCTGTACTTGGATGGACAGGCCGTCGGGGGTCGTCAACGCGAAGGCCCGCGTGGGCGGGGGCAGGAAGTCCGAGGCGGGGGAGGCGGTATCAGGGAGAGAGATCATGGCGGCTCCGCGGGGCGAGAGCGCATCCTAGCGTGGATTTCCCGGCGGCGCGGCGGTCTCTGCCCAGGCGCGCGCATTAAAGCATCCGCAACCCATTTCCCGCAGGAAGGAGGGCATTCGCGCCCGGCGGGAAGATCCGGGCGTGCCGCGGCCGCCGGCCGGGTTTTCGCAAGGGAAGGGGTCTCATCATGTCCGGACGCTTCAAGCCGCAGGGCTGGTTGCCGCGTGTCCGCGCCACGCGGCTCGGGGCGCTGGCGCTCGCCGCGGGACTGGCGGGCGCGAGCTTGCCCGCGGGTGCGGCCGAGCACTACATGAGCCTCGGCCTGCCCTTCTTCGAGCCCTACCGGGTGGGCATCGCCACGCTGGACATCAACGCCGGCAAGGTTTCCGGGACCCTGGCTCCACCCGCCGGAGATCCGCGTCCCGCTGTGCCGGTCACGGGCACCCTGAGCGACGGTATCCTGAAGCTGACCATCGGCACCGGCACCGATGCCTATAGCCTGAGCTTCAGCGAGGGCGAGCGTGGCCTGCACCAGGTGTGGGACGAGACCCTGGCCCTGGGCGATCTTGACCGCATCACCCTGTTCCGCCCGGCGGATGATTTCTCCGAGACCGCGCTAGCGCTCCAGCATCTGAGCGACGACTGGTGCGGCCAGGTCTATGGCGGGGTCTCCGTGGTGCTGCGCGCCTCGGCGCTGAAGTCCATGGCCGAGCCGCCGGCGGCCCTCGCCGACCTGGACGTTTCCGCCAACAGCCTCACCCACGGCATGGTGAAGGCGAAGCTGAAGGACGTGTGGAGCCGCCTGCGGCTCGCGGCCCATGGCGGCGACGACATCGCCATCGACGTGGCCGCGCCGGTGGGCGCGGAGGCGGCGGCCGCCAGGGCATTGCGGGCCGAGCCGGCGGTGGCGGCGGTGACGCTGCCCAACGCCTGTACCGAGATGGCCCTGGTGGTGGTGCCGCGCGCCAAGGTGGGCGAGGGCGGCATGGTTTCCGAGGCCAAGCTGAAGGGCTACCTGGAGACCGCGCTCGGCCGCCTGCTGTCCGGCGCACCGGCGGAAAGCACCACGCCCGGCCCGCGCAAGTTCAAGCTTTCCGGCGCGAGCGTCGCCAAGGGCCCAGCCGGGGCGCCCGTGTTCACCGCCCAGGTGACGGGCGAATCGGAGGCGACGCGTCTGGCGAAGGGTAGCTGGGACCAGTTCACGCTGACGATCCGCCCGGTGGTCACCGCCACCGATACCGGCGCCACCATCTCGCTCATTCCCACTGTGAGCGACATAAAGACGGCGAAGAGGGCCGGCGCCCAGATGCCCGCCGACACGGCCTTCAAGCCGCTGGACGACGAGGCGGCGGCCATCGCCATCGGCCATCGCGTGGTGTCCTGGCTGGCGGCGGCGGAAGGCTCGCGCTGCGGCTTCCTCACCAGCGCCGGCTTCGACGAGCCGGACGGCGCCTACAGCTGCGGGAACGTGGCGCTGGACGACGCCGCGCACGCCGAGGACAACTGAACCGCGCGCAGGGACAGGACCCGTGCAGGGGAGCAGGCGGAGCGCCTTGCTCCCCTTTTCTTTTTGGTGCCAGGCTCGATGCCCGGCGCCTCAGCCGGCGCGGCGGAAGAGATGGGCGCCGTGGTCCGGCCGGGCGGCATGGATCATCATCAGCTCGCCCACGTTTTCCGGCGTCAGCAGGCCCACGAGGCGGCCCTCGCCGTCGAGCACGCCCACGGCGGGCGCCTGGGCGGAGGTGATGAGCTTCAGCGCCGCGTCGAGCCGCGCCCGCGCCTCCACTGTGGGGATATCCTGCTGCATCACGTCGATCACGGGGGTCTGCGGGCCTTCGTCCTTCAGGGCGCGGATCATGGCGTCGCGGGTGAGCACGCCGCGCAGGCGCCCGCCGCCGTCCACCACCGGGAACTCGCGCTGGGTGGTGCGGATGAGCGCGTCGGCGGCATCGTCCACGGTGGCGTTGGGGGCGAGCGTCTCGAAGTGGGTGATCATCGCGTCGCCCACCGAAAGCCCGCGTGAGGCTTCCTTGAGCTGCACCTGCCCGGCCTCGCCGGAGGCGGCCAGGAACACGAACACGCCGATGATCATCAGCATGGGATTGAAGAAGATGCCCGCCAGCCCCAGCGCGATGGCGATCCCCTGGCCGATGGAGGCGGCCGTGGCGGTGGCCCGGCCGAAGCCCATCCGCATGGCGAGCAGGGCGCGCAGCACCCGTCCGCCGTCCATGGGAAAGGCGGGAATGAGGTTGAACACCACCAGGAAGATGTTCGCGCCCGCCAGCTTCACCAGCATGGAGGTGCCGGGGTCCTCGATCCGGGAGAGGTCGTCGGTGTTGAAGCCGGCGCCGAGGATGAGCAGCAGCACCGCCGCGATAACCACGTTCACCAGTGGTCCGGCAATGGCTACCACCAGCTCTTCCAAAGGCTTCTCGGGAATGCGTTCCAGGCTTGCGATGCCGCCGAACGGCCATAGGGTGATGTCAGGGGTCTTCACGCCGAAGTGACGCGCGGCGAACACGTGCCCCAGTTCGTGCAGCAGGACGCAGGCGAACAGGAGCGCGACGAACAACACCCCCTGCCAGGCGGCATCGGCGCCGCCGGTCCGGTAGTAGGCGGCCCAGATCCATACCAGGAACAGAAGGAAGGTCACGTGGATGCGGATGGCGGTCTCGCCGAGGCGTCCGATGGTCAGGGACCAGGGCATGGGGTGATCTCCGGGGGATCTCCAGGGGGACCCCTTCACACATAGGCCGTGCAGATCGGCGCGCAATACGGATTGCTCCGGGGCGCGGCACGTACCTGTTGAAACTAAGGTTACCTTATTATAAGGTGGAAGATGAAATGGCGGACACTCCTCTCGGTTTCCTTCTCGTCGATGCCGCGCGGCTCTACCGCGCCCGTATCGACCGCGCGTTCACCCACGCGGGCCTAGGCCTCACGGCCGGGGAGGCACGCACGCTCGCCTACGTGAACCTCCACCCCGGCCTCCGGCAGAGCGCGCTCGCGGTGAAGATGAACGTGGAGCCCATGACCCTCGTGGGCTTCCTGGATGCTCTCGAAAGCCGGGGCCTCGTGGCGCGCGCAACCGATCCGAAGGACCGCCGGGCCAAGATCGTGCGCCTCACGGCGGCGTCCGAGCCGTTCCTCTCCGGCGTGCAGTCGGCGGCGGCGGTGGCGCGCGGCGAGGCGCTGGCCGGCTTCTCCGATGCCGACCAGGCCCGGCTGCGCGATTTCCTGATTCTCATTCGCGACAACCTCGCGCGCTGCCGCGAGGAGGAAGACCGCGACGACGGGGACAAAGACGGAAAATGAAGCCTGCCGCGTTCACCGCATCGCCGCCGCCCGCGCCGGCCCCGATCATGTCGGAGCTGCGCGTCGCCCTGATCGGGGCGCTGATGGTCATGCTCGGCCCCATCAGCCTGGCCATGTACACGCCGGCGATGCCCACCCTGGTGAGCGCGTTCGATACCACCCCCGCCACCGTCAAGCTGACGCTGACGGTGTTCTTCCTCGGCTTCGCCTTCTCCCAGCTCGCCTGCGGCCCGCTGTCCGATGCCTTCGGGCGCCGCCCGGTGGCGCTCGCCTTCTTCGGCATCTACATGGTGGGGGCCCTGGTCGCTACGTGGGCGCCCACCATGGGGTGGCTCATCCTCGGGCGCGCCCTGCAGGGGGTGGGCTGCGCGGCCGGCATCGCCATCTCCCGCGCCATCGTGCGCGACCAGTACACGGGGCAGGCCTCCGCCCACATCATGAACCTCATCGGCACCATGCTGGCCATCGGCCCGGCGGTGTCGCCCACCCTGGGCGGCATCATCCTGGGCGCGGCCGGCTGGCACATGATCTTCGTGGCCATGGCCGTCTACGGCGCCGCGCTGCTGGTGCTGCTCGCCTTCTTCGTGCCCGAGACCAACGCCGCGCGGGATTCCTCCCTGGCCTCGCCGGTGGGCATTGCCAAGAGCTACGCACGCCTGCTCTCCGACCGCACCTTCATGCGTGCCAGCGTGGCGCTGGGCGGCGGCCTCGGCGCCATCTACACCCTCACTGCCCTGCTGCCGTTCGTGCTGATCCAGCAGGTGGGGCTCACGCCCACCCAGTTCGGCCTCGCCATGCTCGCGCAGACCGGCTCCTTCATGTGCGGCACCCTGATCGCCGGCCGGCTGCTGAAGCGCATGGGCGCGGCGGAGATGGTGCCCATCGGGCTGGTGCTGGTGCTTGCCGGGGCAGCAGGGCTCGGCATCGGGCTGCGGCTGTGGCCGGCGACCACGCTCACGGTGATGGGGCCCATCGGCCTGTGGGCCTGCGGCATCGCCATGCTGCTACCGGGCTGCACCACGGCGGCGCTCGCGGGCTTCCCCACCATCGCCGGGGCAGCCTCCGCGCTCATGGGCTTCATGCAGATCGGCGGCGGCTTCCTCGGCACTGCGGTGGCGGTGCTGTTCCCCTCGCCGCTGACGGCGCTCACCACGCTGCTGCCGCTGATGGCGATGGTGGCTGCCGCCGGCCATGTGCTGCTGGGCCCGCGGCTGGCGCACCCGCACGGGGCCGCTCACGCCCCAGTCGACCACCCCGCCGCGCCGCCGCTTGATGATGCTCCAGAGCTGGAGCTGGCCGCCGACCCGCTCGGCGTGGTCGGCGCCTCCGGCGAGGAGATCGAGCTGGAGGCTCGCGCCCGCCGCGATTAGGCCCTTTCTCCCTCCGGCAGATGTTCCCGGTTGACCGTTCTCGCCCGCTCATGGTCAATCCCCGGGGGCCGCGTGGCGGTCCGGGGTGTGGGGAGATTCGAATGAAGTTCGCGGGACTTGTCCTGGCGGCGCTGCTGGCGCTGCCGGCGGCGTCTGCGCATGCGCAGACGGTGAGCTACGCCGAGGCGGCCGGCCTCCTGGCCCAGCATTGCGGCCAGGACATCATGCGCCATTGCCGGGGCGTGAACCTCGGCAACGGCGCCATCGGCCAGTGCCTAGCCGCGCATCAGGCGGAGCTGTCTCCCGCCTGCGCCGCCAACCATGAATCCATCCGCCAGATGACCGAGGCGCGCGCCGCCGCGCAGCACGACGTGTACAAGGCCTGCGATCGCGACCGCGCCGAGTTCTGCTCCGGTGTCGTGCCCGGCGACGGCAACCTCGTCTCCTGCCTGCTGGAGGCGTCCAAGGTGGTGAGCCAGACCTGCACCGCCGCCCTCACCAACGCCGGCTACCGCTGATGCGCGCCGCAAAGAAGCAGGAGACCGGCACCATGATCCGCTCGAGCATCACTCCCGCCCTCGCCGCCCTGTGCACGGGCGCGGCGCTCATCCTCGGCGCCGCCACGCCCGCCGCGGCCCAGGCGTTCACGCCCAATTCCGAGATCGTGCAGGGGCTCACCAGCTCCGTGAACGACGTGCCCACGGTCTCTGCGGAGGCGCTGCGGGGCCTTGCCCAGGCCCACATGCAGTATCAAGGCCCGCCCGAGAGCCGGCCGCCGCTGGCCCTGCAGCTCGACCAGCTCGCGCAGATCAACGTCGAGATCGAGTTCGATCTCAACTCGGCGATGGTGAAGCCCTCGTCCTACCGCACCCTCGGCTCCATCGCCGACGCCATGCATAATCCCGTGCTGCTGGGCTACAAGTTCCTGGTGGTGGGCAACACGGATGCCACCGGCACCCGCGAATACAACATGAAGCTCAGCCAGGAGCGCGCAGACGCCATCGCCCAGGCGCTCACCACCACCTTCCGGGTGGACCCGCGCCGGATCGCGGCCGTGGGCCTCGGCGAGGAGGCGCTGCAGGATACGAAGAACCCCGACGCCGCCATCAATCGCCGGGTGCAGATCTTCAACATCGGCCGCGCCGGCCCGCTGCCCCAGCAGTGACATGAAAAATCCGGCCGGCGCGTGGCGCCGGCCGGATCCTATTTCTCGAAGCAGGCACCGCGGGAGGCCGCGCGGCGCCGCTGTCTTCAGCTCTTCTTCGGCGCCTTGGCCGGAGCCTTTGCGGCGGCGGGCTTGGCCGCAGCCTTCACGGGTGCTTTGGCCGGAGCCTTCGTCGGAGCACTCTTGGCCGGTGCCACCTTGGCCGGCGCTGCCGGCTTGGTAGCCTCGGGGGCGACGACGGCGGCCGAAGCTTCCGTCACCGCCGGGGCGGCGGCCGGCGCCTTGGCGGCGGGCTTGCGGGCGGCAGGGGCCTTCTTGGGCGCGGGCGCCTTGGCGGTCGGCTTCTCGGCCACCGGAGCCTCGGCCTGCGCGGGCGCCGCCTTGGCGGGGGCCTTGGCGGGCTTGGCCGCGACGGTCTTCGTGGCAGGCGCCTTCACGGCGGGAGCCTTGGCCGGCGCCTTCTCCTCAGCCGGAGCGGTGCTCTTCACGACGGCGGCCTTCGCGGGGGCGGCGGTCTTGGGCGTAGCGGTCTTCTTGGGCGTAGCGGCCTTGGGCGCGAGGGCGTTCGCGGCGGCGGCCTTCACGGGCGCCTTGGCAACCGGTGCCTTCGCAGGCGCGGCGGGCTTGGGCGCGGCGGCCTTGCTCTCGGCCTTGGGCTTGTCCGCCGCCTGGGTCAGGCAGGAAGCCGCCAGCTTCTTGATTTCATCATGGGTAATGCTGCCGGGATCCTTGAGCGCCTTCGCTGCGATCTTGCTCACCGCGGCGCTGGTGACTTCCGTCTTCGCCATTTTCGCCTCCACATCTGCCAGCCGGCGAAGAGTTCGCGAATCGGTTTTCCCGCCAGCATGTCATTGATCTCGTGGAACAACTTCAGAATGGTTAACGCAAGTTCAATGTGACGTGGAATGCGCCGCCCGCGCCGGCGAAACTCAGTCGAATCCCGCTGATAGTCTTTTGCGATCAAGATATTGGGCGGCGAGATGCGGCATCTCCTCCGTGGAAGGAAAAGTCTTTGCCGTTGCGGCTGCGCCACGGCGGGCTGTCATGCCCGCGTCGAGGGACGCGACTAGGTTCCCGCCGAACCGAATCGCCGCTGGGTGCTGCGGGGTGATCCCGTGACCGGAGAGGCCTCATGATCACGCGTCCGTCCATTCTCTTCGTGTGCCGCGACAATGCGGGGCTGAGCCTGATGGCGGAGGCCCTCACCATGCATCTTTACGCACGCGTGCGCGCCTTCAGCGCGGCGACCGCGTTCGCCGCGCCGGTGGACCCCGCCGCGCTCGACTGCCTGGAGCGGGAGGGGGTGGCCACCAACGGCCTCTCCTCCAAGCCGGTGGAGGTGTTCGCCCTTTCCGGCGCGCCGCGGGTGGATGCGGTGGTGGCGCTGGAGGCGGGCGCGCACCGCGCCGCGCGCCGCCTGCCCTGGATGCACCTGCTGCGCCTGCGCGGCTGGGGGTTCGAGGATGTCTCCCGCCTGCCTCAGCCGCAGGAGCGCCGCCGCGCCTATCGGCGCCTCCTGCCGGAGCTGCGGGAGGCCATCACCGCTTTGGTGGAGCAGGACTTCGCGCCCGCTGCCGCCTGAGGCGACAGGCTCCGGTCGTCACCGGTTCCGGTGAGGTTCGCTCAGGCGCCGCGCCGGCTTGGCCGAGGGGCCCATGGGAAAAGCGCGCGGACCTTCGGCCTGAGGCTCAGCCCTGCGCCGGCAGGTCCGCGCGGATATCCTCCAGGCGCCGGCGCTGGCGGCCCTCGGTGTCGAAATTGTCCGGCACGAGCCAGGCCTCGAACGCGGCCTTCGCGCGGGGCCATTCGTGGTCCAGCAGCGCGAACCATGCGGTGTCGCGGTTGCGGCCCTTGACGATCATGTGCTGGCGGAACACCCCCTCGAAGGTGAAGCCGAGCCGCTCCGCCGCCCGGCGCGAGGGCAGGTTGAGGGCGTTGCACTTCCATTCGTAACGGCGGAAGCCCAGCTCCTCGAAGGCGTGGCGGGCCATGAGATACATGGCCTCGGTGCCCCCTGGCCGGCGCTGCAGCGGCGGGGTGAAGAGGATGTTGCCCACCTCCACCACGCGGTGTCCGGTCTCCACGCGCATATAGGTGGCGTGCCCCAGCGCGCGCCCGCTCGCCGCATCCTCCACCGCCAGCAGCAGCGGATCGGCCTTCGTGGCCGCCGCCGCATAGTGGCGCGTAAAGGCGTGGAGATCGGGGAAGGGAGCCGCGCTCAGATAGGCCCAGAGGGTCTCCTTCTCCGGCCCGTGGGAGAGGGCGTAGAGGTCGGGCCCGTGGCGCGCCACGTCGAACGGAACGACCCGCACGAAGTGTCCTTCCAGGGTGACGGGAGCGGGGGCGCGGGCGGGCGGTCCTTCCACCGGCGCTCCGAGGGGCAGTCCGGGCGGGGCGGCATTTTCGGTCATGGCGGCTCTCTGGTCTGGCCGGCCCGGCCGGGCGCGGGTCTGCGGGAGGGATAACGTGGGGAACGGGCGCGGCCGAGGGCGCCGGGACTGCGCGCCTGCATCTTGTGCGCCGGGCTCTGCCACCGTGGCAAGGTCCGCGTGGCGCCCCGGCCCCGCATGCTCCTGCGCGCCGCGCGGCGGGGCTTGCGCGCAGCAGGGATCGGTATATCGAGAAGGGCGCAGGTGCCCCATGCCGTTTCCGCCCTTTTCCGCCCGTCGCCCCGCTCCGCCGCCCGCCGCCGAGGCCGGCGCGCGCCTTGATGCGGTGGAGGTGACGCGGGGTGCGCGCGTGGTGTTTTCCGGCTTCAGCCTCACGCTCCGCGAGCGCCGCATCGGCCTGGTGGGCGATAACGGCTCGGGCAAGAGCACGCTGCTGCGCCTGCTCAACGGGCTGATCCTGCCCGACGCCGGTACGGTGGAGGTGGCGGGGCTCGATAGCCGGCGCCATCGCCGCCGGCTGCCGGCGCTGGTGGGCTTCGTGTTCCAGAACGTGGACCATCAGATCATCTTTCCCACGGTGCGCGAGGAGATCGCCTTCGGCCCCCTGGAACAGGGGCTCGACAAGGCCGCCGCCACCGCCGCCGCCGAGCGCCTGCTGGCCGAGCATGGCTGCGCGGGCTGGGGCGACCGGGCAGTGGATGAGCTTTCCGAGGGGCAGAAGCAGCTCGTGTGCATCCTCTCGGCCCTCGCCGCCGGGCCACGGATGCTGCTGCTCGACGAACCCTTCTCCGCGCTCGACCTGCCGACCCGGCTGCTCCTGTCCGGTCATCTCGCCGGCCTGAACCAGCAAGTCGTCATGGCGAGCCATGACCTGAGCCTGTTCGCGGACTTCGACCGCGTGGTGTGGCTGCACGGCGGGGAGGTGGCCGCCGATGGCGCGCCGGAGGAGGTGATTCCCCTCTATGAGGCCCACGCCCACGCCCGCGTGCGGGCCCGGGCGGCGCGCGCGGGCGGCCTTTCATGATCGGCGGCTATCTCGCGGGTCGCAGCGTGCTGCATCGCCTGCCGGCTGGGGTGAAGCTCGCCGGCCTCGCGCTGCTCTCCATGCTGCTGGTGCCGCTTGACGATCCCTTCCTGCTGGCGGCGGCGTTCGCGGTGGTGCTGCTGGTCTATGCCGGCTTCGGGCGGGCCGGCACGGCGCGGCTGCTGCAATGGCGGCCGCTGCTGCCGGTGCTGGCGCTGATCGGGCTGCTGCAGCTCTGGGCGGTCTCGGCCGAGGTGGCGGCGGCGAGCGTCCTGCGCATCCTGCTGATGGTGCTGCTGGCCGATCTCGTCACCCTCTCCACCCGCCTGCAGGATATGATGGACGCGCTGATGGCGGTGCTGCGCCCGTTCGAGCGGCTGGGGCTCGACGCGCGGCGGCTGTCGCTGGCGGTGGCGCTGGTGCTGCGCTTCGTCCCGGTGCTGGTGGCGGGCTGGCACGGCCGCGCCGAGGCATGGCGCGCCCGCAGCGGCCGCCGGCCCGGGCTGGCCCTGGTGGGCGCCTTCTTCACCGGCGCCCTGAAGGGCGCCGACCAGGTGGCCGAGGCGCTGGAGGCGCGCGGCTTTTCGGCGGAGGGGCCCTCCTCCGCCCGCAAGGGGGGAGAGTGAGGTGGAAACACGGATGCTGGTGCGCATCGCCCTCATGGCCGCGCTCATCGGCGCGCTGGGCCTGGTGCCGCCCATCTTCGTGCCGGTGCTGGCCGGCGTGCCCATCACCGCGCAGAACCTGGGCGTGATGCTGGCGGGGCTGCTGCTGGGCGCGCGCGGGGGCGCTGCCGCCACCGCATTGTTCGCGCTGGTGGTGCTGCTGGGGGCGCCGCTGCTCACCGGTGGGCGCGGCGGGCTCGGGGTGCTCGCGGGACCTACGGTGGGCTTCTTCCTGGGCTTCATTCCCGGCGCCTTCGTCACCGGCTGGCTGGCCGAGCGGTTGCGCATGCGGCCCTTCCTCTCGGCGCTGGCGGCGGCTTTCGCGGGCGGGGTGCTGGTGGTCTATCTGTGCGGCATCCCCGTGCTGGCGGGCGTGGCGGGCATCGGCCTGCAGCGGGCCGCCCTCGGCTCCATGGTGTTCCTGCCGGGCGACGTGCTGAAATCGATGGCGGCGGCGCTCCTCGCCTCCACGGTGCTGAAGGCGTGGCGCGTGAGCCCGCGCGGCTGAAGGCGTCTCGCGCTCGCCCCGGCGCGCGGAAGTCGATTGAGTACGTGGAGTTCCGCGTTTTCTTCATGCACACCGGCTCCGCTTTGCATGACGATGCCTGGGAGGCGCGTCACTGCCGTGCCATCGGCATGGTGTAGGGGTGCGGAACGCGACGGGTTGCTCCGGCGTTGTGTCCCTCGGGCCGCGCGGGTGGCGGCTTCCGCCGGGCGGGCACACGAGTTGCCGCATCCCCAGCATTTTCCTCCCGCCCGGAAGGCGCGCGATGACCGAGACCCTCGATGCTCCCTTCTCCGACCAGGCCCCCGTGGCCCGGCCCGAGCCTGCGCCGCTGGTGGTTGCGCTGCGCGCGGCGCTTGGCAAGGTGGAGGCGGCGGTCGCCGAGCCCGATGCGGTGGAGATGGTGCACGATGCGCGCAAGGCCCTGAAGGAATATCGCTCGCTTCTGCGTCTTCTCGCCACCGACGCCGCCCGCGCCGCCCGCCGCCATGCGGCGGAAGTGGCGCGCGGCCTGGCCCAGGCGCGCGACTGCGCGACGGCCTGTGAGGCGCTCGATCTGCTGGACGAGGCGGGTCTTGCGCTTTCCTGCGATATCGCCGCGGCGCGCGCCGTCATCGGCGCGGTTCCTGCCGCGGATGATGCCGACCCCCTGCGCGCCCACCTTGCCGCGTTCGTGGCCGATGGCCGCGCCCGCCTCTCCGGCGGGCTGGAGGACGAGGCGGCGGCGGTGGATCTGGTGGAGGGCCTGCGAAAGGGCTACCGCGCGGCGCGGCGCGGCGTCTTCGGCAGCGCCACCGCCATGCATGAGACCCGCAAGAGCGTGGTCGCGCATCGCTATCAGATGGGGTTTCTCGCCAGCGCCTTCTCGGGCCGTGGCGCCACCCGCGCTGGCCGGGCGCAGCGCCTGCGCGACATGCTCGGCGCCCACCATGACATCGAGGTGTTGCGCCCGATGCTGCATGCGGCCGCCGGCAGCCTGGGGGAGGGAGCGCTGGAGCGGCTGGACATCGCCATGGCGCGCCTGCAGAAGCGCCTGAGGCGCCAGGCCGTTCGCCTGCATCGGGATTTGTTCCGACGCTCGCCTGCCAAGTTCGCCCGCCGGTTCCGCCGCCGCATCGAGGCACCTGCGGCGGCGTGATGCCGCGTGTCGGCCGCGTGCCCTTGCGGCGGCGCGCGTATCGCCACATGGTTGAGCCGCACCTCCGGAGTGCCGTGCGCGGCTACCGATGCGCCGCTCCGGACCGTGCTTCCAGAACAGGCCGGGTTCGCCCGTGCCGAGACGTGAGGATGAGCGGTCGATGTCTTCGGAACCCCCTGTCGCCTCCATCGATCGGGCCCGTGAAGGCGTGAAGGAGAGCGTGAAGGAGGCTGCGCCCGGCGCCCTTTCCGCGCCGCTGCAGCCGGCACCGGCGCCCCGGTTGCCCGCCGTCGTCCCGCAGCCCGAGGCCGCGCCGAGGGTGGGGCCCGAGCTCGCGCAGCCGCACAAGCTTGTGGCGCAGGCCCTCGCCACCCTGAGTCGGCTCGATGACAGCGATTTCGACCGCGGCAGCGGCCTTGAGGCGCTGCGCGCCGTGGACCGGGCGGTGGCCGCCTGCGTGGCGCATGTTACCTCGGGCTTCTCGCCCACCGCGCTCACCCTCGCCTTCATGGACTGGTGGATGCACCTCTCCGCGGCCCCCGGCAAGCGCAGCGAGCTGGCGGTGAAGGCCGGGCGCAAGACGGCGCGCTTTGCCGCCAGCATGCTCGCCGCGGGGCTGGACCGCTCGGTCTCCCCCGCCATCGCGCCGCTGGAGGGCGACGACCGCTTCCGCGCGCCGGAATGGCAGGCGTGGCCCTATCGCATCTGGTCGCAGGCGTTCCTGCTGCAGCAGCAGTGGTGGCACAACGCCACCCACGGCGTGCCCGGCGTGGACCCCCACAACGAGGCCGTGGTCGCCTTCGTGGCGCGCCAGGTGCTCGACACCTTCTCCCCCTCCAACAACCCCTTCACCAACCCGGAGGTGGTGCGTCGTACGCTGGAAACTGGGGGCATGAACCTCGTGCAGGGCTGGCGCAACGCCCTGGACGACATGATGCGCAAGGCCAGCAACCAGCCGCCGGCCGGCGCCGAGGCCTTCGTGCCCGGCCAGAACGTGGCTGCCACCCCGGGCGAGGTGATCTTCCGAAATCATCTCGTCGAGGTGATCCAATACCGCGCCACCACGCCTGGCGTGAAGGCCGAGCCGGTGCTGATCGTACCGGCCTGGATCATGAAATATTACATTCTCGACCTCTCGCCCCACAATTCGCTGGTGCGCTACCTGGTGGAGAAGGGCCACACGGTGTTCTGCATCTCCTGGCGCAACGTGTGGGAGGAGGACCGCGACCTCGGCTTCGAGGACTACCGCCGGCTCGGCGTGATGGCCGCGCTCGACGCGGTCAGTGCCATCGTGCCGGACCGCAAGGTACATGCGGTGGGCTATTGCCTGGGCGGCACCATCCTGGCCATCACCGCCGCCGCCATGGCGCACGCCAAGGACGACCGGCTCGCCTCGGTGACCCTGTTCGCCGCGCAGACCGATTTCTCCGAGCCGGGCGAGCTACAGCTGTTCGTGGACCCCAGCGAGCTCTACGTGCTCGAAAGCATGATGTGGAACCAGGGCTACCTGTCCGCCGGGCAGATGGCCGGCGCGTTCCAGATGCTGCGCTCCAACGATCTCGTGTGGTCGCGCATGGTGCATGAGTACATGATGGGCGAGCGCGCGCCCATGAACGACCTCATGGCCTGGAACGCCGATGCCACCCGCATGCCCTATCGCATGCACTCGGAGTATCTGCGCAAGCTGTTCCTGGACAACGACCTCGCCGCCGGGCGCTATGAGGTCGAGGGGCGGCCGGTGTCGCTCCTGAACCTGCGGGTGCCGCTGTTCGTGGTGGGGACGGAGCGGGACCACGTGGCGCCCTGGAAGTCGGTCTACAAGATCCACCAGCTCACCGACACCGACGTGACCTTCGTGCTCGCCTCCGGCGGGCACAATGCGGGCATTGTCAGCGAGCCGGGGCACAAACGCCGGCACTATCGCATCCACGAGACCAAGCTCGGCGAGCTGCACCTGGGGCCCGACCAGTGGGTGGAGGCCAACCCGGCGCAGGACGGTTCCTGGTGGCCCGCGTGGGAGGAGTGGCTCACCGGCCATTCGTCTCCCGGCACCTTCGGCCTGCCCACCCTCGGCGGGCCGGGCTATGCGCCCGTCTGTCCGGCGCCCGGCACTTATGTGATGGAGCGCTGAGGGCGCTCCTCAGTGCCCCGGCACCAGCACGGCGGCGCCGGTGAGGTGGCCTGAGCGCAGGTCGTCGAGGGCCTCGTTCGCCTGGGTCAGCGGGTAGGGCGTGACATGGGTGGTCACGCCCGCCTTCGGCGCCAGGGCAAGGAACTCGTGGGCATCGGCGCGGGTGAGGTTCGCGACCGACATGATCTTTCGCTCCTCCCACAGCCAGCGGTAGGGGAAGGCGGGGATGTCGCTCATGTGGATGCCGCCGCACACCACGCGCCCGCCCTTGCGCACCGCCTTCAGGGCCTGGGGCACCAGCTCGCCCGCCGGGGCGAAGATGAGGGCGGCATCCAGCGGTTCGGGGGCCGGCGCGTCTGAGGGGCCGGCGTAGACGGCGCCGAGGCTCCGCGCGAAGTCCTGGGCTTTGGCATCTCCGGGGCGGGTGAAGGCGTAGATCTCCCGCCCCTGCCAGCGCGCCACCTGGGTGATGATATGGGCCGCCGCGCCGAAGCCGTAGATGCCGATGCGCCGGCCATCGCCCGCCATCTTCAGCGTGCGCCAGCCGATCAGCCCCGCGCACAGCAGGGGGGCGAGGGCGACGTCTTCCCCCGCCTCGCCCAGCGGATAGGTGAAGGAGGTGTCGGCGAGGGCGTGGGTGGCGAAGCCGCCGTTGCGGGTGCAGCCGGTGAATTCAGGCGTGTCGCACAGGTTCTCCTCCTGCGCGGCGCAATAGGGGCAGGTGCCGCAGGCATGGCCGAGCCAGCCCACCCCCACCCGCTCCCCGAGCCGGAGGTGGGACACCCCGGCGCCGAGCGCCGCCACGCGCCCGACGATCTCGTGGCCTGGCACGATGGGCAGGCGGGTCTGCGGCAGTTCGCCGTCCACCACGTGCAGGTCGGTGCGGCACACGCCGCAGGCGGTGACGGTGATGAGCACCTCTCCGGCGCCGGGGACGGGATCGGGCCGCGTCTCGCCCACAAGCCTTTCCCCGGTGCGGTTGAGAACCATGGCGAACATGGCGGCCTCCTTCGTGTCGCGCCACTTGGTGGCGTGCGTGTCGGCGGCGATGGTAGCGCGGATGGGCGCGCGCGGGGCCATGATCTCGCGCAGGGCGGCCCCGGCGCCGCCGCTCAGCTTCCGCCGATGAAGATGCCGGCCGCCAGCACCAGCGCGCCGCCCAGCACCACCTGCATCACCGAGCGCCAGAACGGCGTTTCCATGTAGCGGTTCTGGATGAAGGCGATGGCCCACAATTCCACGAACACGACAGCGATGGCGATCGCCGTCGCGGTCCAGAAATCCGGGATGAGATAGGGCAGGGCATGGCCCAGGCCCCCCAGGGCGGTCATGGAGCCGGAGGCGATGCCGCGCTTGATGGGTGAGCCGCGGCCGGAGATGACGCCGTCGTCGTGCACCGCCTCGGTGAAGCCCATGGAGATGCCCGCGCCCACGGCGGCGGCGAGGCCCACCAGCAGCGTGGTGTGGGAGTTCTGGGTGGCGAAGGCGGTGGCGAAGATGGGCGCGAGGGTGGAGACCGAGCCGTCCATCAGCCCGGCGAGGCCCGGCTGCACCCAGGTGAGAACGAACTGGCGGCGGGCCTTCTCGTTCTCCTCCTCCTTCTTGTCCACCGGCAGGTAGCGCTCCGCCAGCTCGCCGGCGATTTCCTCGTGCTGGAGCTCCTCGGCGTAGAGGCGCTCCAGCAGGTCGCGGGTGCCGGGGTCGGTGGCCCGCTCCTGGGCGTGGCGGTAGAAGTTGGCCGATTCGTCCTCCATCAGGCCCACTTCCTGACGGATGCGCGCAATACCCAGGTTGCACACGTACCAGACCGGCCGGCGCGCATAGTAGCCGGCGATGGTCTCGCGGCGGATCAGCGGCACATGGGGGCCGAAGCGGCGCTCGAACTCGCGGGTGAGATTGCGCTGGTGGCCGCTCTCCTGCTTCGACATGGCCTCGAACACCCTGGCGGTGTCCGGATAGTCCTTGCGCAGATAGTCGGCATAATCGGCATAGACCCGCGCGTCGTCCTCCTCGGAGGAGATGGCGAGGGCGAGAACTTCCTGTTCCGAAAGGTCGGAGAAGCGGCGGCGGCCGGGGAAGAACGACATCATCGGCGGGATCTCCGATATTAGAATAATTCTAAAATATAAGATAGGTCGGCCGGAGCAAGCTGCAAACGGCTTGCAATGTCGCAGTCTAGGATAAGCTGCGCTGACCGCCAGTGTCTGAACTGCCGCAGCGGTGCGCGGGCAACGCGGCCACTCCGCCGGGCACAAAAAGGCCGGTGCGCGGGTGCGCACCGGCCTGTTCCCTGAAGCGCGGAGCCTCACTCGGAGATCTTGCGCGCCCGGCTGCCGAGGGTGCGCAGGCGCAGGGCGTTGAGCTTGATGAAGCCCGCGGCATCGCGATGGTCGTAGGCCACCGCGCCTTCCTCGAAGGTCACCAGCTCCTGATTGTAGAGCGAATAGGGGCTCTTGCGGCCGATGACGGTGGCATTGCCCTTGTAGAGCTTCACCGTCACCTCGCCGGTCACATAGGCCTGCGAGTGGTCGATGGCGGCCTGCAGCATCTCCCGCTCGGGGGAGAACCAGAAGCCGTTGTAGATGAGCTCCGCATAGCGCGGCATCAGCTCATCCTTCAGGTGGGCGGCGCCGCGGTCCAGGGTGATGCTCTCGATGCCGCGGTGGGCGGCGAGCAGGATGGTGCCGCCGGGGGTCTCGTAGACGCCGCGCGACTTCATGCCCACGAAGCGGTTCTCGACCAGGTCGAGGCGGCCGATGCCGTTGGCCTTGCCCAGCGCGTTGAGGCGGGTGAGCAGGGTGGCGGGCGAGAGCGCCTCGCCGTCGATGGCCACCGCGTCGCCCTTCTCGAAGGCGATGGTGATGACGGTGGCCTCGTCGGGGGCGGCCTCGGGCGAGATGGTGCGCTGGTAGACATATTCCGGCGGGTCCTCGGCCGGGTCTTCCAGCACCTTGCCCTCGGAGGAGGAGTGCAGCAGGTTCGCGTCCACCGAGAAGGGCGCCTCGCCGCGCTTGTCCTTGGCGATCGGGATCTGGTGCTGCTCTGCGAACTCCAGCAGCCGGGTGCGGGAGGCGAGGTCCCATTCGCGCCAGGGGGCGATGACGGTGATTTCCGGCTCGAGCGCGTAATAGGCCAGCTCGAAGCGCACCTGATCGTTGCCCTTGCCGGTGGCGCCGTGGGAAACGGCGTCCGCGCCCATCTTGCGGGCGATCTCGATCTGCTTCTTCGCGATCAGCGGGCGGGCGATGGAAGTGCCGAGCAGGTACAGCCCCTCATAGACCGCATTGGCGCGGAACATGGGGAACACGTACTCGCGCACGAATTCCTCGCGCACGTCCTCGATGAAGATGTTCTGCGGCTTGATGCCCAGCAGCTCCGCCTTCTTGCGCGCGGGCTCCAGCTCCTCGCCCTGGCCGAGGTCGGCGGTGAAGGTGATCACCTCGCAATTGTAGGTGGTCTGGAGCCATTTCAGGATCACGGAGGTGTCGAGCCCGCCGGAATAGGCCAGCACCACCTTCTTCACGTCACGCGCCATCAGGTCTCTCGAAGCATGTGAGGATTTAAGGAAAGCCGGCGCGGACTATAGGCCCGCGCGCCGCGCTGGCAAGTCACCGCATGGGCGCAGCGCATATTTCCGGGTGTCAGGCGCCGGCCGGTGCCGCGCCTATAGTCGCAGACGGGCGGTCGCCCGCCGCGCGGCCGCCGCGCCACGCCGCCACAGCGCCCGCGCGCCCTTCTGGAGCTTGAGCCCGGTCCGGCCGATGGCGAGCTCCACCACCGCGTCGGAGGGGGCGCGGGCCCGGTCGTAGAGCCACAGACGGGTGAGCATCACGATCAGCACCACCAGCACGCCGGCGAACACCACATCGGTGAAGAAGTGGCCGCCGAAGGCGATGCGCAGGCCGCCCGCCGCCGCGCCGAAGGCCACCGCCGCCACCAGGCCCGCCGCCCGCGCCGGGCCGGGGGGCAGCAGGCTCGCCGGCGCCACCAGCCAGAAGCCGAGCGCCCCCTCGCCCGAAACGAAGGAGCAGTTGCCGGGGCAGGTGCCATCGGTCTCGTACCAGGACTTGAACGCGGCCCCGCCGCCGAAGTCGTCCACGTGCACGGGGCGAGGCCGGCCCCATTCCTGCTTGAGGATGCCGTTGACCACGAGCCCCGGCCCCAGCGCCATGGTGAGCGCGAGCAGCACCGCCGCGCGCGCGGGCATGAACATGGGTCGGCGGGGGAACAGGAGCTTCAGCACGATGGCCGCGAAGGCCGGCGCGGCGATGGCCCAGGGAATGTAGTTTCCGAGCGCGCGCGCCGCCTGCGCCCAGCGCGCCCCGGCCAGGGTGAAATGGCGGTGCGAGGCATCCCAGAACAGGCTGGTGATGGCGAGGTCCCATTGCGGGAACACGGTGAACAGGATGGCCACCGCGGCGCCGATCACCAGCGCGAAGAACAGCACCCACTTCAAGGCGTCACCTTCACCCCCTGGGCGGGCGCGGCCACCCGGCCGCTTCCCGCGATTGCGCACCAATGGGCCGGTTCCACAATACGGGACTCCCCGGCCTTGCCGAAGCGCCCCACGCCGACGCACATTCACGAGCAGTTCGCCAGGGCATCTACAGGGAGGAGGGCCCGATGACCAGCGCCACGCTCGATTTCTATTATGAGTTGGCCTCTCCGTATTCCTATCTTTCCGCCATGCGCATCACGGCCCTGGCCGAGAAGGCGGGGGTGCGGGTGCATTGGAAGCCGTTCCTGCTCGGGCCCATCTTCGCCGACCAGGGGCTCGCCACCTCGCCCTTCAACGCCTTTCCCATGAAGGGCGAGCACATGTGGGTGGACATGGCGCGCCTTGCCGCGCATGACGGCCTCCCGCCGGTGACGCGGCCGAAGGAGTTCCCCGCCCACAGCCTGCTCGCCGCCCGCGTCGCGATGTTCCTGGACGACGCCAGCCGGCCCTCCTTCAGCCGCGCGCTGTTCCAGGCGGAGTTCGCCGGCGGCCGCGACATCGGCGACCGGGAGACCGTGCGCCAGGTGCTGGCGGGGCTCGGCCATTTCTGTGGCGACATCGTCGCCGAGGCCGAGCGGCCCGCCAACAAGGACCGCCTGCGCGCCCAGACCGAGGAGGCCAAGGCGCGCGGCGTGTTCGGCGCGCCGAGCTTCGTCACCGCCGACGGCGAGCTGTTCTGGGGCAACGACCGGCTGGAGATGGCCTTGGAGCATGCGGCGCGCCTCGCCCGCGCGGCCTGAAAGAGACGGGCCGGGGAGGGGGCCCTGGAGGGTTCCTGTGACTTCCCCGGCTCCGTTTTGTCGCAGCCGGGGTGGCGCCGCGCTCGCGCTCTGATATATGCCCGCCTTTGGGCCGGCCTTGCCCGCCCCGCTTCCTTGACCCGGACCGAAAGGCGCGCCGAACATGGCCAATGTCACAGCTTTTGCCGATCAGGCGACCATCGCCGAGCAGACCGCGCGGATGCTCCTGGAGGTGGAGGCGGTGCGCTTCTCGTCGGGCGAGCCCTTCATCTTCACCTCCGGCTGGGCGAGCCCGGTCTATATCGACTGCCGGCGGCTGATCTCCTTCCCCCGCGTGCGCCAGACCCTGGTGGATTTCGGCATTTCCACCATCTACCGCGAGGTCGGCTACGAGCAGGTGGATTCGGTGGCCGGCGGCGAGACCGCGGGCATTCCCTTCGCCGCCTGGGTGGCGGACCGGATGATGCTGCCCATGCAGTATGTGCGCAAGAAGCCCAAGGGCTTCGGCCGCAACGCGCAGATCGAGGGCCACCTCGCCCCCGGCCAGCGGGTGCTGCTGGTGGAGGACCTCACCTCCGACGGCCGCAGCAAGGTGAACTTCGTGAACGCCCTGCGCACCGCCGGCGCCGAGTGCGGCCACTGCTTCGTCTTCTTTTACTATGACATCTTCCCCGAGGCCGATGGCATCCTGAAGGACGCCGGCCTCACCCTGCACCGCCTCGCCACCTGGTGGGACGTGCTGGCGGAAGTGAAGAAGTCCAACCGCTTCGAGAGCGCGCAGATCACGCAGATTGAGTCCTTCCTGCACGATCCCCACAGCTGGTCGAAGGCACACGGAGGCACCGCCGTCACCGGCGAGTGACCGCCATGGATCTTTATGTCCTCGCGCGGCCGCTGCTGCGCTTCATCTCGCCGGAGCGGGCGCACGGGCTTGCCATCAAGGCGCTGCGCCGTGGGCTCGCGCCGAGCTTCGCGGCGCCGGACGACCCCGTGCTCGCGAGTCGGGTGTGGGGCATCGACTTTCCCAATCCCATCGGCCTCGCCGCCGGCTTCGACAAGGACGCCGAGGTGGTGGATGCGGTGCTGAAGCTGGGCTTCGGCTTCGTGGAGGCGGGCACGGTCACGCCCCGCCCGCAGCCCGGCAACCCCAAGCCCCGGCTGTTCCGCCTGGATGAGGACGAGGGCGTCATCAACCGCTTCGGCTTCAACAGCCAGGGGCTGGCGCCGTTCGTCTCGCAGCTGGGCCAGCGCCGGGCGGCGGGGGCGAAGGGCGTCGTCGGCGCCAACGTAGGGAAGAACAAGGAGAGCGAGGACGCGGTCGAGGATTATGTGCTCGGCGTCTCGGCCACCTGCCGGCTGGCGGACTATATCGTCTGCAACATCTCCTCGCCCAATACGCCGGGCCTGCGCTCGCTGCAGGCGCGCTCGGAACTCTCCGCGCTGCTGACCCAGGTGCTGGCGGTACGCAATGGCTCTATCCCCGATCCCGTCGGCCGTCCCCCGTTGCTGGTGAAGGTGGCGCCGGACCTCGACGACGCCGCCCTGGCGGACGTGGCCGAGGTGGCGCTCTCCACGGGGGTGGACGGCCTCATCATGGGCAACACCACCCTCTCGCGGCCCGCCTCGCTGCGCAGTGGCCACAAGGGCGAGACGGGAGGCCTTTCCGGCAAGCCGCTGATGGCGCTCTCCACGGAGCGGCTCAAGGCGCTCTCCCGGCTGGTGGAGGGCAGGCTGCCGCTGATCGGCGCCGGCGGCGTCGCCTCGGGGGCGGACGCCTATGCCAAGATCCGCGCCGGCGCGAGCTTGGTGCAGCTCTATTCCGCGCTGGTGTTCCACGGACCCGGCCTCGTGGGCCGGATCAAGGCGGATCTCGCGGCCCGACTCAAGGCCGACGGCTTTCGCTCCATCAGCGATGCGGTGGGCGCAGACGTGCATTGACGCCCGCGCCGGCCGGCGCGGGCGGATCTGCGGGGCGATCAGGCGCCCGTCGCCTTGCGCGCCGCCGCGTCCTTGGCGACGAGGTCGCGAATCTCTTCCAGCAGCACCTCGGTGCGGGTGGGGGCGGCAGGTACCGCGGCCTGCTTGCGGCGCAGGATGTTGATCCCGCGCACCAGCAGGAACAGCACCGCGGCGACGATGAGAAAATTGATGGCGATGGTGATGAAGGAGCCGTAGGCGAGCACCGCGCCCTGCTTCTTGGCGTCGGCCAGGTTCTCGGCCGTCACCGATTTCGCCAGCGGGACGAAATAGTTCGAGAAGTCGAGGCCGCCGGTGATGGCGCCGATGACGGGCATGAAGATGTCGCCCACCAGCGAGGTCACGATGTTGCCGAAGGCCGCGCCGATGATCACGCCGATGGCGAGATCCATCACGTTGCCCTTCATGGCAAATTCCTGGAATTCCTTCAATATCGCCATGCTGCCTCTCCCTGTTCCGTGTGCGGCGCCGCGCCGCGTGGTTCATGTCCCATCTCACCTGATCGTGTCCGCTGCGGCAAGCCGGCTCGGGTATACCCCGCCACCATCGGCGCCTTCGGGCGCGGTGGCGGCGGTTCTTTCGAGGCCGTGACGCTTTCATGACTTTGAGCGCGCCCGTCCCTATGTTAGGGAGTGCCCGCCGCCGGGGTTGGAGCACGATCCACGGGGGCGGGCCGAGGGGCCCGGTGGAAACGACCCTCTTGGGCGAATGACCCTGTTTCGGGGAAACACGCTCTTGGGCAGCAAGGCGATTTAGCTCACAAATGGCGGAACGGCAGACCAGCTTCGGGTATGAGGATCTCCTCGCATGTGGACGTGGCGAGCTGTTCGGGCCGGGCAACGCGCAGTTGCCGCTGCCGCCCATGCTCATGTTCGACCGCATCTCCGAGATTTCGGAGACCGGCGGCGAATTCGGCAAGGGCATGGTGCGGGCCGAGCTCGACGTGAACCCGGACCTTTGGTTCTTCGGCTGCCACTTCAAGGGTGATCCCGTGATGCCCGGCTGCCTCGGGCTCGACGCCATGTGGCAGCTGGTGGGCTTCTTCCTCGGCTGGCTGGGCTCGCCCGGCCGCGGGCGGGCGCTGGGCCTTGGGGAACTGAAGTTCTCGGGACAGGTGCTGCCTTCCGTGAAGAAGGTGGTGTATGGCGTGGACTTCAAGCGCGTGATGCGCTCCAAGCTGGTGCTCGGGATCGCCGACGGCTGGCTCGAGGCCGACGGCACCGTCATCTATCGCGCCCACGATCTCAAGGTCGGCCTGTTCCAGGCCGAGCCTGCGGCAGCGGCCAGCGCCTGACAAGGCGCTGCCACGATCCGCAGCCATCATGCCCGCAGCCGAGGGGCCGTCTCGACGGGCCTTGCGGGGTCGGGCAGAGCCGGACCTTCGGCAAACCCGCGCGGCGATCGAGCCTAGACCTTCTCGGCGCCGCTCCTGAACGGAGCCGAGCGCCCGTACCGTGCGTTCCAATGGGGATTTGACATGCGCCGCGTCGTCGTCACCGGGATGGGCATCGTCTCGTCCATCGGCAACACCACGCAGGAGGTTCTCGCCAGCCTGCGCGAGGCCAAGAGCGGCATCACCTTCGCCGAGGACTATGCCAAGCTCGGCTTCCGCTCCCAGGTGCACGGCGCCCCGACCCTGAACGCGGAAGAGGTGGTGGACCGCCGCGCCATGCGCTTCCACGGCGGCGGCACCGCCTGGAATCACGTGGCCATGGACCAGGCCATCCGCGACTCGGGGCTGGAGCCGAACGAGATCTCCAACATCCGCACCGGCTTGGTCATGGGTTCGGGCGGCTCGTCCACCAAGACCATCGTGGATGCCGCCGACATCACCCGTGAGAAGGGGCCGAAGCGCGTGGGGCCGTTCGCGGTGCCCAAGGCCATGGCCTCCACCGCCTCGGCCACGCTCTCCACCTGGTTCAAGATCAAGGGGCTGAGCTATTCCATCTCGGCCGCCTGCGCCACCACCAACATCTGCATCGGCAACGCCTACGAGCTGATCCAGTACGGCAAGCAGGACATCATCTTCGCCGGCGGCTGCGAGGACCTGCACTGGACGCTGTCCGTGCTGTTCGACGGCATGGGCGCCATGTCCTCCGCCTATAACGGCCGCCCGCAGGTGGCCTCCCGCGCCTATGACGCGAACCGCGACGGCTTCGTCATCTCCGGCGGCGCCGGCGTGCTGGTGCTGGAGGAGCTGGAGCACGCCAAGGCGCGCGGCGCCCGCATCTATGCCGAGATCGCCGGCTACGGCGCCACCTCCGACGGCGTGGACATGGTGGCCCCCTCGGGCGAGGGCGCCGAGCGTGCCATGAAGCTCGCCATGAGCGCCATCAAGGCGCCGATCGACTATATCAACCCGCACGCCACCTCGACCCCCATCGGCGACCTGAAGGAGATCGAGGCCATCCGCGCGGTGTTCGGCGCCAAGTGCCCGCCCATCTCGGCCACCAAGTCGCTCACGGGCCATTCCCAGGGCGCCACCGGCGTGCACGAGGCCATCTATTCCATCCTGATGATGCAGAACGGCTTCATCTGCGAGAGCGCGAACATCGAGGAGCTGGATCCGGCCTTCGCTGACATGCCCATCGTGCGCCAGCGGGTGGACAACGCGAAGCTCGGGCATGTGCTCTCCAACGGCTTCGGCTTCGGCGGCACCAACGCGAGCCTCGTCCTCAAGCATCTCGATGCCTGAGGCGCGGCTGCGTACACGCATTGTAAAGATCGGTCGGAAGAGGTGACGCCGAGGGCGTGGCGCGGGTCGTCCGGGTCTGCTATCGGCGAATGATGTGCGGGTTTGTCGCCGCGTCACGGCGGCGCCGGGCGCGGGCCTTGCGTGCCGGCTTCGCAAAGAGGCGCGCCGTCTCGCGGGGCAGGGCCCGGGTTTCTCGAATTGAAGTGTTTTCCTCGCGCGGCCGGGCTTCCACGTCGCGCGACGGCGTTCAAAGGGTGGGTGATGCAGGACCTGATGAAAGGCAAGCGCGGCCTCGTGATGGGCGTCGCCAATGACCACTCCATCGCCTGGGGCATCGCCAAGGCGCTCGCGGGGCAAGGGGCGGAGGTCGCCTTTACCTACCAGGGCGAGGGCATGGCAAAGCGCGTGCGCCCGCTGGCGGAAAGCCTGGGCTCCAGCTTCCTGATGCCGTGCGACGTGGAGGACCTGAAGAGCGTCGACGCGGTGTTCGAGACCCTCAAGGAAAAGTGGGGCGGCATCGATTTCCTGGTGCACGCGGTGGCCTTTTCCGACAAGTCGGAGCTGAAGGGGCGCTATGCCGACACCAGCCGCGAGAATTTCTCGCGCACCATGGTCATCTCCTGCTTCTCCTTCACGGAGATCGCCAAGCGTGCCGCTGCGCTGATGCCCAAGGGCGGCGCGCTCATTACCCTCACCTATGGCGGTTCCACGCGGGTGATGCCCAACTATAACGTGATGGGCGTGGCCAAGGCGGCGCTGGAGGCCTCCGTGCGTTATCTCGCGGCCGACTACGGCGCGCAGGGCATCCGGGTGAACGCCATCTCCGCCGGCCCGGTACGCACGCTTGCGGGGGCGGGCATCGCCGATGCGCGCCTGATGTTCAACTACCAGAAGCGCCACGCGCCCCTGCGCCGCACGGTGACCATCGAGGAGGTGGGCGGTTCCGCGCTCTATCTCCTGTCGGACCTGTCCACCGGCGTCACCGGCGAGGTTCATTTCGTGGATTCGGGCTATAACATCATCTCCATGCCGCACCCGGACGTGCTGAAGACCCAGGAGGACGCGGAGGCCAAGCTGGCCGCCGAGACTCCGTCCGCAGCCGCGGAGTAGGCCGGGGCACCCCCTTCGGCTTTGCGAGATGTCGTCTCTCCAGCCGGTGGGCCCCGCTGGCACGCGGCCGGGCCTGCGTGGCCACGGGGCGCCGGGCCACTGTTGAAATCCCGCAGGATTCATGATCCCTGAGGCGCCCGTGCTCAATGCGCGGGCGCTGCTTTACGGGGCGGGTGACGCGACAACGACATCGGCGCGGCCGGCGCGCGGGAGAGGGGCCATGCAGGCACTGGCGGTGGCGGCCATCGCGTTCGTCGGCCTTTTTGGCGGCGTGTGCGCGGGCATGTGGGGCGCGCGCCGGCTGAAGGAGGAGCATCTCTCCAAAAGCACCGAGGATGCGGTGAAGCTGGGCGTGGGCATGGTGGCGGCCATGTCGTCCCTTATTCTCGGCTTGATGACCGCCTCGGTGAAGGGCAATTTCGATACCACCGGGCGGGACGTGCAGCAGTTCACCACCGATCTCATCACGCTCGACACTTCGCTGCGGGCCTATGGGCCGGGAGCGGACGACGCCCGCAGGCTGCTCACCGCCTATACCCGCCACGCCCTGGCAGAGACCTGGCCCGAACGCCCGGAAGGGCGGGTGAGGGTGGATGGCGTCACGTCGAAGACCAGGCTGGAGGCGGTCGGCTATGCCATTCGCATGCTCGCGTCGGCAACCCCGGTGGAGGCCGAGCTGCGCGCCGAGGCGCTCGACCGCTACAAGGCGGCCGCAACCCTGCGCTGGACGGTGGTGGCCGAAAGCGTGACGGCGGTGCCACCGGTCTTCACGGCGGTGCTGATCGTGTGGCTCTGCCTCATCTTCGTGAGCTTCGGGCTGTTCTCGCCGGTGAACGTCGTGTCGCTGGTGGTGTTTCTGCTGTGCGCCGTCTCCCTCGCCGGCGCGCTGTTCCTGATCCTGGAAATGAGCAGCCCGTTCGATGGCATCATCCGCGTGCCCGATACGGCAATGAAGGGCGCGCTGGCGCAGATGCTGCGCTAAGGTGTGGCCTCATGATGCCGTCTTCATGTTGCGGCACCAGATTAGAATCGCTAAAAACTGGCCGCGCCGACGGGCCGCGAAGGGGCTCTCGGCGCGATGAAAGCCCGCCGTCGCATATGGTGGGTATGAACAGGGCGCGCCGCCATCGGGCGCCGGCCTGAGGCCGAGGCGAGGACAGGAGATCCCGGATGACCCGCAACGCGCTCTGGGTCGCGGCGGCGAGCGTGCTCGTCGGCATCATCGTGCTCGGCCTGAAGACCGTGGCGTGGTGGGTGACCGGCTCGGTGGCGCTGCTCTCCGATGCGCTGGAAAGCATCATAAACGTGGCCGCCTCCCTTGGTGCCCTGATCGCGCTCCACATCTCCTCGCGCCCGGCCGATGCCAACCACCAGTTCGGCCACTACAAGGCCGAGTATCTCTCGGCGGTGGTGGAGGGCGTGCTGGTGACGCTCGCGGCCATCACCATCCTGCGCGAGGCCTACAACGGGTTCATGGACCCGCGGCTGCCGGAGCAGCCCCTGCTGGGCATGCTGTTCAACGGGGCCGCCACGGTGCTGAACGGCGCGTGGTGCTGGGTGCTGATGCGCGTGGGCAAGGCGCACCGCTCGCCGGCCCTCGTCGCCGACGCCAAGCACCTGCTTTCGGATGTCGTCACCTCGGTGGGGGTGCTGGTGGGCTTTGTGCTGGTGCCCATCACCGGCTGGCCGCAGCTCGACCCGCTCATCGCCGGCCTGGTGGCGCTCAACGTGCTGTGGATGGGCTGGGGTCTGATGCGTGAATCCGTGGCCGGGCTCATGGATGAGGCGCCGGGGCCCGAGGTGGTGGCGCACATCCGCGCGCTGGTCTCCGCCCATGCGGAAGGCGCACTTGAGGTGCACGACCTGCGCACCCGGCACGCCGGGCGCATGACCTTCATCCAGTTCCACATGGTGGTTCCCGACGACATGACGGTGGCCGCCGCCCACGCCATCTGCGACCGTATCGAGACCGCCTTTGCCGACGAGATGAAGGACGCCAGCCTCACCATCCATGTGGAGCCGGAGGCCGAGGCCCAGCACCACGGTGTCGTCGTGATCTGAAGGCGCCCGCCGGCTGGGGCGCCGCTGTGTTCAGGCGCCCTTGGGCCGGAAGGCCACCACAACCTCCGGGTCGGTCTCGATGCGCGCGGCGCCGATCAGGTCCAGGCAATAGGGAATGGCCGGGAATACCGCGCCAAGGCACACGCCGATGGACGCCGGCTTGCCCGGCAGGTTCACGATCAGCGTCTTGCCGCGGACGCCCGCTTCCTGCCGCGAGAGGATGGCGGTCGGCACCTCGTTGAGGGAGATGCGGCGCATCTGCTCGCCGAAGCCGGGCAGGGGCTTTTCGATCACCGCCGCCATGGCCTCGGGCGTCAGGTCGCGCGGGGCGGGACCGGTGCCGCCGGTGGTGCACACGAGGTCGAGCGCCTCGCGGTCGCACATGTCGATCAGCGTGTCGCGCACGCTCTCGAAACCATCGGGGATGATGCGATAATCGAAGGCGAGGGGGCTGGTGACGGCGCGCCGCAGCCAGGCCTCGATGGCCGGCCCGCTCTTGTCCTCGTAGGTGCCTTGGCTGGCGCGGTCGGAAATGGTCACGATGCCGATGCGGGCCATGGGTGCTCCTGCTGCCGGAGGTGGGCGGGCGGCGCCCGCGCCTTCCCGCACGCTGTAGGCCGCCGGGCGGCCGCGGGCAAGGCGGCGCGGTGCCCTGGTCCTCCGCTGGGCGAGCGGGGCGGGGCCGAAGGCCGGCCGCGGGTTTTTCTTGCGTCGCTTCGGTGACGGCGTATCTATGCAGATATAGCTTTTTCGTGTCGTTCCTTCCGGACCGCCTGCGTTTTTTCGGGATTTGCCCATGTCGGACTTTCTCACCACGCGCGAGCTGGCCAGCCTGCTGAGGGTGAAGGAGCGGAAGGTCTACGATCTGGTGGCAGCGGGTACACTTCCGTTTCGGAAGGTGACGGGCAAGCTGCTGTTTCCCCGCAAGGAAATCGAAGTCTGGCTGGGCGCCGAGACCGCTGTGGCGGAGGGCGAGGCGGCGGTGCCGGCGGCGGATGCCCCGCGTCCCCTGGTGTTTGCCGGCGGCCACGATCCGTTGCTCGAATGGGCGCTGCGCGAATCGCGCTCGGGTATCGCCGCTTTCTTCGACGGTACCCTCGACGGAGTGGAGCGGGCCGCGGCGGGTGACTGCATCGCGGCAGGGCTCCACATACCCGATGGCGAGGGGTGGAATGTGTCCCTGGCGGCGGAGCGCTTCGGCCAGGAGCCCTGGGTGCTGCTGGAGTGGGCGCGGCGCACGCGCGGGCTGATGTCCCGGCCCGACCTGCCGCGCACGCCCTCCTGCCTGCGGGATGCGCGCGGTCTGCGCTTTCAGCGCCGCCAGCCCGAGGCGGGCAGCGAACTGGTGCTGGACCGCCTGCTGAAGGCCGAGAAGATGGGGCGGGCGGACCTGATGCCGGTGGACACCATCGAGCGTTCGGAAACCGATCTCGCCATGGCCATCGCCGGCGGGCGGGCGGATGTGGGCCTCGGGATCGAGGCGGCAGCGCGCCAGTTCAACCTGGATTTCCTGCCGATGGTGGAGGAGCGCTTCGATCTGCTGGTCTGGCGCAAAGCCTATTTCGATCCGCCGTTCCAGAAGTTGGTGGCCTTCTGCCGCGGCCCGGCGCTGGCGGCGCGGGCGGAGGCGCTCGGCGGCTATGATCTTTCCGGTTTCGGAACGGTGCATTTCAACGGCCGCTGAGGCCACGCCTCTTCGGCGAAAGGCCGCTTCCGCAGCTTGCGCAACGGAAGCGGCCCGGACCGGAGCCACCCTGCCCGGGGTCAGGGCAGAGGCCGGGGGGCGGCTCCGGCCTTCCCGGTCAATCCACGGCGATGATCACCTCGGAGGACTTCACAATGGCGGTGGCGTCGCCGCCCACCTTGAGGCCAAGGTCATCGACCGCCTCGTTGGTGATGGAGGCGGTGACCGTCAGGCCGTTCACGTCGAGCACCACATGGGCGGTGGTGGCGCCCTTCTTGATCTCGACGATCTTGCCGGGGAAAGCGTTGCGTGCGGAAACCTTCATGGTCTTCTCCCGTTCGTTCGGGGTGGGATGACCTTGCGGCCGGATGCGTCACGCCACGGCGATGATGACGTCGGAGGACTTCACGATGGCGGTGGCCTCGCCGCCCACCTTGAGGCCAAGCTCGTCCACCGACTCGTTGGTGATGGAGGCGGTGACCTTCAGGCCGTTCACGTCGATCACCACATGGGCGGTGGTGGCGCCCTTCTTGATGTCGACGATCTTGCCGGGAAGGGCGTTGCGCGCGGAAACCTTCATTGCCTTTTCTCCCGTTGCTCAATGGAGCAGACGCCCCGCAAGCTTACGGCACTTGCGGCGAAGTCAAGGCGGCGCGCCGGCTCACGCCACGGCGATGATGACGTCCGAGGACTTGATGATGGCGGTCGCGGTGCCGCCCACCTTGAGGCCGAGGTCTTCTGCCGATTCATTGGTAATGGAGGCGGTGACCTTCAGGCCGTTCACGTCGATCACCACATGAGAGGTGGTCGTGCCTTTCTTTAAGGCGACGATCGTGCCGGAAAGAGCGTTTCGCGCGGAGACCTTCATCTTCGTTCTCCTTGGTATCTGCCAGGCGATATCAAGTTACGCCATGAATGAGCTTGGCGAAGACGAGAAAATGGCGTCTCCAGGCACTTAGTTAGACGGCTGGAAATGGGGAAACAATATGCGAAAAACATGCTTGTTTTCCCGTTATGCGCGAAAAATGCACGGAGCGCAGGCGCCGCGCGAGGCGGATCTGCGAAGCTATGTCGCATGGAATATAGCATGAAGGCGTCGCTGCGAGCGGCGGCGCCTTCATGGGCCGGAAGAGGCGTGCCGCCTCACATATCCTTCGTCACATGGGCGGCACGTCGAGGGCGCGGAAGATGGCGCAGCGCCGGAAGATCTCGATGGATGGCGTCGTCTGCTTCTGCGTGCAGAACTTGGCCACCAGCTTGGCGAGGCCCTTGATGTCGCGGCCCGAGGTTTCCGGGAACTGCCGCACCAGCAGGTCGATGAGCTCGTCCGAGAGGGGCAGGGCGAACTGGTCCGCCATCACCCGCCAGATCTTGCGCCGGTCGTCCGGCCCTGGCGCGTGATACTTGATAAGGGCGATGCAGCGCGAGACGATGGCCTCGTCGATGTCGTCCACGCGGTTGGTGGTGAGGAAGAGCAGGCCGTTGAAATATTCGAGCACACGCAGGAACACGCCCACCACCGCGTTCATGGTGAGGTTGTCCTGCCGGCGCTTGATGTAGACGTCGGCCTCGTCGATCAGCATTACCGCGCCCCAGCGCTGGGCGCGGGTGAGCGCGTCCTTCAGCTGGCTCTCCATGGTGGCGACGTCGAGCCCGAGCTGGCCGGAGTGCACACGGTAGAGCGGGCGCTGGATGATCTCCGAATAGACCTCGGCGGTGAGCGTCTTGCCGACACCGGGCGGGCCGGCGCACAGCACCGTGGTGCCGCCTGACTTGCCTTCGACGATGTCCGCCATCAGCGTATTCATCTCGGCGGTCAGAATGTCGATGAGGTCGGTCTGCTCAGGGGGCAGGACCAGCTTCTGCTTGAGCTCCGGATGGTATTCGTAGGGCTTCAGATTATCCACGTGCACCCACACGTGGTGGTGAAGCTCGAGATGGAACATCAGGATCAGGGGGTGCACCGGCATATCGGTGAAAGCCCCCTTCGGAATGCTGTCCTTTGCCTTCCGCAGCGCCTCGTCCACCGCCATGTCGAAGCAGTTCTGCTTCTCCGCTTTCTTCACCAGCTTGTCGAGGAAGAAGCCGGAGGTCTCCGCTCCCAGGGTGCGCTCGCCCAGCAGTTCCTCGTCATTGACGAGGCGCGTGGGCGAGCCGGAGGAGGAGAGCACGATGGTGGATTTGCGCGCCCAGTCGGTGTCGCGGCGGTTGGAGGTGGGGTCCTCGGCGAAGATGCCGGTGCCGGTGGCGGAGAATTGCTGGCCGTAACGCCCGCGCCAGTCGAAATAGCGTGCCGTCTCGTCGTCGAACGACTGGAGCAGGCCGGGGTCCTCCAGCAGCCAGCCCTTGGCCGCCAGGGTGCCGGGAATGGTGAGGCCGCGCAGATCCTTGGAGCGGATCAGCAGGTTTTCCATCTGGGTGCGGCCGCGGCTGTTGGCCTTCAGCTCGATGATGACGCGGCCGGCCTCTTCCTCGCCGGCGGGGGTGTAGTCGAGCCGGGTGATGAGATAGGGCTCGGGCTTGCCGCCGGGACTCATGCGGAACAGCCAGCCGCGGATGCAGGTGTCCACCAGGAACAGGGCCAGCGCGCCCGCGAGGTCCTCAAGGTCGTCGGGCCCGAACGCCTGCCCCTCGTACTGGAACACCCGCACCAGGTTGGCGAGCTGCTCGTCCTGGCCGCGGATGGGGGTGCCGCCGTTCTTCTGCACGAGGTCGTGCAGGTGGGTGAGTTCCTCCGGCCTCAGCGTGTCGAGGCCCACCTCCACCCGGTTGGAGAAGCGCGGCTGGGCGAGCAGGTGGGCGTGGTCTGGAAAGGCGTCCACCAGGGCAACGACGACCGGACGTTCGACGATGAGCTTCATCGATCACCTCATAGTCCCAAGCGATGTCGGGCTCGATGTCGGGCGTGATGTCCGGCCTCCGACAAAAGCGACGGGTTCCGGCATCCGCGGCATGCGAACGTGCGGCGCAGCAAGAAGCGCGCCGTTTTTGATCTGGCTCAAATTCGTCTTAGGGCCTGCCGGCCGCAGGCGGGTGCCTCTGGGGCAGGGGATTCCCATTCGTCCTTTGCCTCGCTATAGGGGAAGGGACGAAGCTGTTTCGGGGTGCGCTGCCCGCGCCCCGCATGAAAGCGGAGGCATTTCGCGATTTCCTGAACGCGGAAATGCCCTAGACTGATCGCCTGCCCGGACGGCGCGGCCCTGTGTGGCTCCTGGCCCGGGTAGGTGTGACACCGTGCGTAGCAGTATCATGCTACGGCGGGAGCCGCCTTGCTCCGGCCGTATGCCTTCGTTAGTGACGAATCGCCGCCCGATCATGCCGGGGCGCGGAGACCTGCCCGCGGAGACCTGCCGTTGCGTTCATTCATCGCCGCGACCATCGCCTTTGTCCTGGCTGTCGCCCTCGCCGCCGTGGGGAGCGCGCCCGCGCGGGCGCTGGAGCCGGTCGCCATCAGGCTTGACGCCAAGGTGACGGACCTCGCCCCCGCCGTGGAGCGCGAGGCCACCGACAACGGCCGCTTCCAGATCTCCACCGCGCCGGATTCGGAAGGCGTCGTACGCCGCATCGAAGTGCAGAGCGCCGACGGGCGCCAGCACGTGGACTGGATCGCTTTCGCGCTTGCCAACAACACCGACGAGCAGGTGGACCGGCTCATCGTCGCCCCTCACTACCGCATGGTGGGCTCGGGCCTGTTCTGGCCGGATCTCGGCAACCGGCGCATCGTCTCCCTCACCCCCAGCCAGGGCTTCAAGCCCGAGCGCCAGAATTCTCCCGACGCGGACGTGTTCCTGGTCACGCTTGATCCCGGCTCCACGGTCACCTTCGTGGCCGAGCTCGGCTCCTCCACCGTGCCGCAGCTCTACATGTGGGAGCCGGATGCCTATAAGGAGCGGGTCAACGCCTTCACGCTCTACCACGGCATCGTCATCGGCATCGCCGGCCTGCTGGCGCTGTTCCTCACCATCCTGTTCGTGGTGAAGGGCTCGGTGATGTTCCCGGCGGCGGCGGCCCTCGCGTGGGCGGTGCTGGGCTATATCGGTCTCGATTTCGCGTTCTGGTCCAAGGTGTTCGGCCTCTCGCCCGTGGCCGAGCAATTCTGGCGGGCGGCGGGCGAGGCGTTCCTCACCGCCACCCTCCTGGTGTTCCTGTTCGCCTATCTCAACCTCAACCGCTGGCATGTGCGCTATGTGCACGTGGCCGCCGGCTGGCTCACCTTCCTGGCGGCGCTGGTGGTGGTGGCGCTGCTCGACGCGCCGGTGGCGGCCGGCGTGGCGCGCCTGTCGCTGCTGGCGGTGGCGGTGGCCGGCTTCGGCATCGTGCTGTGGCTCTCCCAGCACGGCTACGACCGTGCGGTGCTCATCATTCCCACCTGGTCGCTGCTGCTGGTGTGGGTCATCATGGCCGGGCTCACCGTGGCGGGGATCATCAGCAACGATCTCGCGGCCCCCGCGCTTTCCGGCGGCCTGGTGCTGATCGTGATGCTCATCGGCTTCACCGTCATGCAGCACGCCTTCGCCGGCATCGGCGGCATCCAGGGCTCCACCTCGGAGCTGGAGCGGCGGGCGCTGGCGCTCGCGGGCTCCGGCCTCATCGTGTGGGACTGGGACGTGGACACGGACCGGATCTACACCTCTCCCGAGGCGGAGGAGGCCCTGGGCCTCAAGCGCCATTCTCTGGAGACCGAGGCCGCCGGCTGGCTGGAGGTGCTGCACCCCGCCGACCGCGACCGCTTCCGCGCCACCCTCGACGGCATCATCGACCAGCGGCGCGGCCGCATCGACCAGGACTTCCGCCTCAAGGCCATCGACGGCCACTACCTCACCTTCAACCTGAAGGCCCGCCCCGTGGTGGGCGCCGACGGCGAGGTGGTGCGCTGCGTGGGCACCCTGTTCGACGTCACCGGCGAGCGCATCGCCGCCGAGCGCCTGCTCCATGACGCGGTGCGCGACAACCTTACCGGCCTTCCCAACCGCGAATTGTTCCTCGACCGGCTGGAGCAGGCCCTCACCCTCGCGCGGCTCGACCACAAGGTGAAGCCGACGGTGATGGTGATCGACCTCGATCGCTTCAAGCAGGTGAACGTGCAGGTGGGCATGGCGGTGGCCGATTCCATCCTGCTCACGGTTTCCCGCCGCCTTATGCGCCTGCTGCGCCCGCAGGACACCCTGGCCCGCATCTCCGGCGACCAGTTCGGCCTCATCCTGATGTCGGAGCGCGACCCCGAGCGCATCACCACCTTCGCCGATACCCTGCGCCGCTCCCTGCGCGCGCCCATCACCTTCGCGGAGAAGGAGGTGTTCGTCACCGCTTCCATCGGCCTCGTGCTGTCCGGGCCCGAGGTGGGCAAGCGCGACGAGGTGCTGAAGGACGCGGAGCTGGCCATGTACTACGGCAAGCGCATCGGTGGTGATCGCATCGAGGTGTTCCGCCCCGCCATGCGCCAGCAGAAGATCGACCGCGTGGCGCTGGAGGCGGAGCTGGCCGAGGCGCTGGAGAATGGTGAGATCTTCGTGCGCTACCAGCCCATCGTGCGCCTGGGTGACCGGGCCATCGGCGGGTTCGAGGCCTACATGCGCTGGAACCACCCGCGCCTCGGGGAGCTGGCGGCCTCAGAGTTCCTGTCGCTGGCGGAGGAGAGCGGGCTCATCCTTGATCTCGGCCTGTTCGTGCTGGAGAAGGCAGCCGGGCAGCTCGCCATCTGGCAGAGCATGCTGCGGGTGGACCCGCCGCTGTTCGTCCACGTCAACGTGTCCTCCCGCCAGCTCCTGCGGCACGATCTGGTGCAGGACCTGAAGTCGGTCCTCGCCCGCAACCACGTGGCGCCCGGCTCGCTGAAGCTGGAGATCACCGAGACGCTGGTGATGGAGAACCCCGAATACGCCGCCGTGCTGCTGAACCGCCTGAAGGAGCTGGGCTCGGGGCTGGTGCTGGACGACTTCGGCACGGGCTATTCCTCGCTCTCCTATCTCCAGCGCTTCCCCTTCGACGCCATCAAGATCGACCAGCACTTCGTGCGCGACACCGCCAAGGGACCGGCGCGCGCGGCGCGGCCTATCATCGTCAACTCCCTGGTGGAGCTGGCGCACGAGCTGGGCATGGACGTGATCGCCGAGGGGCTTGAGCGCGAGAGCGAGGCGGTGCAGATGGCCCGCTACGGCTGCGAATATGCGCAGGGCGTCGTGTTCGGCGAGCCGCTGACGGCGGAGGACTGCCGCGCCCTCATCGAGCCCGCGCCCGTCGAGGCCAAGAAGAAGCGCGCCGCAGCCGAGTGAGCGGCGCGGACGGCTCCCCGGAGGCTCTCCCATGGGCGATCCTTCCCCCACCGCACCCCCCGGCCACCCGCCCGCGCCCGCCGGGGACGCGCCGCGCCTCGAACCGCGGGCGCTTTCCCGCATCCTGATCCTGGGCAACAGCGGGGCGGGCAAGAGCTGGTTGGCCGCGCACCTCGCCGCGCGGCTGGACCTGCCGGCGCTCGACCTCGACCTCATCCACTGGGAGCCCGGCGCCTACGGCCGGGCGCGCGAGCGCGACGCCGCGCGCGCGGAGGTCCGCGCGGCGGCGGCAGGGGACGGCTGGATCATCGAAGGGGTCTACGGCTGGCTTGCCGCCGTGGCCATTCCGCGCGCGACGGCGATGATCTGGGTGCGCCCTCCGGTGGAGGAATGCACAGGCAACCTGCGCTGCCGTGGCCTCCGGCGCGGCGCCGACACGGCGGCGCTCGATGCGCTCATCGGCTGGGCCGGCGACTATGACCTGAGGACCGACACCAGCTCCCGCGCCGGCCACGCCACCTTGTTCGAGGCTTTCAACGGGCCGCGGATTGTCCTCCCCTCGCGTGCGGACATGGAGGCACTGCTCGCGTCCCTGCCATGAGGGGCGGGCGCCGCTATCGCTCCCGGCCTTTGACCGGTGCCGCGCGGGTTTTGCTCGAACGCCGCGCGGGCTTGGCCGAAGGCGGCTGAGTCACGCCAGCGGGCCGCAGGTCTCAGGCGTGCCCGGCTTCGCTGGAGAGCATGCCGGGGTCGATGCCGAGCTTGCGCAGGGCCGCGTCGTACCGGGTCTCGATGCTCCGGCGGAAGATGAGGTCGGGGTCGGCGGGGCAGTTGAGCCAGCCGTTGGCCTGGATCTCCGCCTCGAGCTGCCCCGGCGCCCAGCCGGCATAGCCGAGCGCCAGCACTGCGCTGCGCGGCCCGGTGCCGCCGGCGATCGCCTTCAGAATGTCCAGCGTGGCGGTGAGGCAGATGCCGTCGTCGATGGGCAGGGTGGAGTTCTCGATGAAATAGTCGGCCGAATGCAGCACGAAGCCGCGCCCCGTCTCCACCGGCCCGCCCTTCAGCACCTTGATGGCCCCGGTGCTCTCGGGCAGCAGGATGCGGCCGGAGGCGGGCACCACGTCGAGCTGCACCAGGAGATCGCCGAAATCGATGTGGCTGGCGGGCTGGTTCACCACAATGCCCATCGCCCCCTCCGAGGAGTGGGCGCACACATAGACCAGCGTCCGCGCGAACTGCTCGTCGCGCATTGTGGGCATGGCGATCAGCATCTGCCCGTCCAGGAAGCGCGGATCCCCAGCCGGGGTGTTCGGGGTGTCGGTCGCGGTCATGGGAGAAGCGTACCGCGCTCGCGGCGTTTTGGGAATGCGCGTCCGCGGGCGGGGCGGCTGCCTTCGCTCACAGCCTTGTGCGATCGGGCGTCTTTGCGGCGCGGGCGGGAGCGGCTACCGCGGGAGGCATGACACAGATCGCATTTCGCCGGCCCGCCCGCCGCCCCCGCAGCCTCCTCGCGAGCGGCTTTGCCTGTGCCCTGGCCGTTGGCGTCGGCGCGGCCGCCCGCGGGGCGGAGACCGATGCCGTGAGCGTGCCCGGCGCCGAGGTGCGGCTGGTGGAGGCCGGCGGCTCCGGCGCCGTGCGTGAGGCGGGCATCGACATCCGCCTGCAGCCGGGGTTCAAGACCTACTGGCGCTACCCCGGCGACAGCGGCGTGCCGCCAGCCATCTCCTTCGAGAGCTCGCAGAACGTGGCAGGCGTGGAGGTGGGCTGGCCGGCGCCGCGGCGCTTCGCGGATGGCGGGGGGGGCTATGCCATCGGGTACAAGTCGAGCGTGCTGTTTCCGCTCAAGGTGACGCTGAAGGACCCGGCGCGCCCCGCGCGGCTCGATCTCGTGATGGACTTCGCGGTGTGCGAGGCCCTGTGCATGCCGGCCACAGCCCGCCTCGCGCTGGAACTCGGAGGGGCCGCGGATTCGGCCGTGGCCCGGCGCATCGCCGAGGCGTCCGCCAGGGTGCCGCAGACACAGCCTCTCGGCGCCGAGGGCACGCCGGCCATTCTCTCGGCCCGCATCGATGCCGCCGCGACCCCGCCGCGCCTCGTGGTGGAGGCGCGGACCGCGACCCCCATGGCCGACCTGTTCGTGGAGGGGCCGGATGCCCGCTGGGCGCTGCCGCTGCCGCAGAAGACCGCGTTGCCTGGCGGGCTTGCCCGCTTCACGCTGCCGCTGGAAGGGGTGCCGGCCGATGCCGACGCGCACAGCGCGCGCCTCACCTTTACCCTCTCCGATACGGCGCGATCGGTGACCGCAGAGGCGGTGCCTCAGCCCTGAGCGCGGGGCGGGCGCCGGCCTTTCCTCCTCCGGAAAACTACGTATTGTCGCCGGGCGGCCGTTCCCGGCCGCTTTCCGTGGAGAGAGCCATGTCCATCTCGGTCGGCGACCGCCTGCCCCCCGCCACCTTTCGCGTGATGACCGCCGACGGCCCGGTGCAGAAGAGCACGGATGAGGTCTTCAAGGGCAAGCGCGTGGTGCTGTTCGCGGTGCCCGGCGCCTTCACCCCCACCTGCCATCGCAACCACCTGCCGGGCTACGTGGCCCATGCCGATGCCATCAAGGCGAAGGGCGTGGACACCATCGCCGTGGTGGCCGTGAACGACCCGTTCGTGATGGGCGCGTGGGAGAACGCCTCCGGCGCCGCCGGCAAGGTGCTGTTCCTGTCCGATGCGGACGCGAGCTTCGCCACGGCGCTGGGCCTCAGCTTCGATGCCTCCGGCGCCGGCCTCGGCGTGCGGTCCCGTCGCTACGCCATGGTGGTGGAGGACGGCGTGGTGAAGACGCTGCAGGTGGAGGACAGCCCCGGTAAGGCCGAGCTTTCCACCGCCGAGACCATTCTCGCGCTGCTCTGAGGGCTTGGACGCGGCGGACGGACGCCGGCGCCGAGGCCGCGCCCGCTCCGCCGCCCGCCTCAGGCGATGATATCGGGGAAAAGCTGGTCCTCAAGGTGGGTGATGCGGTCCTTGAGCTGAAGCTTGCGCTTTTTCAGCCGCTGCACCTGGAGCACGTCGGAGCCCGTCACCTCGGTGAGGGCCTCGATGGCGACGTCGAGGTCGCGATGTTCCTGCCGCAGGCGCTCCAAGAGGATCTTCAGATCCCGTTCCTCGTCACTGGTCATGCACCCATCCGTCGCAACCCGCGCCCCGCCGCGCGCGGCGACCGGGCTTTCCCCCACCTGGGCCCGAGCGGCCCATCCCTTCGGCGGCGCCTCCGGGCCTTCGATCACGTTTCCGGCAGCGGGCGCCCGCACACCCGGAGCGTCCGCGCGCGCAGGGCGCGCCAACCGACTATGGCACGGGCTTTTTGCACTGCAAGACATCTTCCGGCGATGCCTATCAGAAAGGTGGTCGACTCAGTATCAAACCCATGACACACTCCAAAGCGTGATGCAGACAGGGAGTGGCTCAGTATGTCCATCCAGTCGCACCTTATGGAGTTGAAGCGTCGCCACGCGGCTCTCGATACGGAGCTCGCCCGCGAACTCGCCTCCCCCGCCAAGGACTCGGTCCGCGTGGCGGAACTCAAGCGCAGGAAGCTCGTTCTCAAGGACGAAATGAACCGCCTCGGCGGGCCATCCACCCTCCATTGACAATCTGATCGAGGATGTCGCCGACGTCGGGCCTGCCCGGCGGCGGGAGACGGATCGCGGCCGGGCCAACGGCGGGGCATTCGTGCCCAGGCGGAGCGCAGACCCTTTGCGTTCCGGCGCCGGTGGCTTTAATCGGGCATCATGGCCCCACCGCTGATCCTGCTTCAAGACATCCACCTGCGCTTCGGCGCCACTCCCCTGCTCGACGGGGCGGAACTTTCCGTCTCCGCCGGCGATCGCGTGTGCTTGGTCGGGCGCAACGGCTCGGGCAAGTCGACGCTGCTCAAGGTGGCGGCGGGCCTGATCGCGCCCGATGACGGGACGCGATTCTTCCAGCCCGGCGCCACCGTGCGCTATCTACCGCAGGAGCCCGACTTCGGCGGCTTCGCGAGCACGCTCGCCTATGTCGAGGCTGGCCTCGGACCCGGCGACGATGCCTACCGCGCCCAATATCTCCTGGAGCAGCTTGGCCTCACGGGCCAGGAGGACCCCGCCCATCTCTCCGGCGGGGAGGCGCGGCGGGCGGCGCTGGCGCGCGTCATCGCGCCTGAGCCCGACGTGCTGCTGCTGGACGAGCCCACCAACCATCTCGACCTGCCCGCCATCGAATGGCTGGAAAGCGAGCTGAGATCGCTGCGATCCGCCATCGTGCTCATCAGCCATGACCGGCGCTTCCTCGAAACCCTCTCCCGCGCCACCGTGTGGCTCGACCGCGGCCAGACGCGCCGGCTGGAGCAGGGCTTCTCCGCCTTCGAGGCGTGGCGCGACGGCGTTCTGGAGCAGGAGGAGACCGAGCGCCACAAGCTGGACCGCAAGATCGTCGCCGAGCTGGACTGGCTGCGCTACGGCGTCACGGCCCGGCGCAAGCGCAATGTGCGGCGCCTGGGCCTGCTGCATTCCATGCGCAAGGATCGCCGCGAGGAGCGCCGCGCCCAGGGCAATGTGAAGCTGCAGGTGACCGAGGGCGAGACCTCCGGCAAGCTGGTCATTGAGGCCAAGTCCATCTGCAAGGCCTATGGCGACCAGGAGGTGGTGAAGGATTTCTCCACCCGCATCCAGCGCGGCGACCGCATCGGCATCGTCGGGCCAAACGGGGCGGGCAAGACCACCCTCATCAAGCTGCTCACCGGCGAGATCGCGCCTGATTCGGGCAAGGTGAAGCTGGGCACCAATCTGGAGGTCGCCTCCCTCGACCAGAAGCGCGCGGCCCTCGCGCCCACCACCACCCTGCGCGACGCCCTCACGGGCGGCGGCTCCGACAGCGTGATGGTGGGCGGGCAGCCGAAGCACGTGATGGGCTACCTGAAGGACTTCCTGTTCACGCCCGAGCAGGCCAACACCCCGCTTTCCGTGCTCTCCGGCGGCGAGCGCGGGCGCCTCATGCTGGCGCGGGCGCTGGCCCTGCCTTCGAACCTGCTGGTGCTCGACGAGCCCACCAACGATCTCGACCTCGAAACCCTCGACCTGCTGCAGGAGATGGTGGCCGACTATACGGGCACCGTCATCCTGGTGAGCCATGACCGTGACTTCCTCGACCGGACCGTGACCAGCGTCATCATGGCCGAGGGCCACGGCGTGTTCCACGAATATGCGGGCGGTTATGCCGACATGCTGGCCCAGCGCGGGCGCGGGGTGGAGGCGAAGGAGAAGGCGGCACCAAAGGGCCAGGCCGCCGTTTCGGCCGCCCCCAAGGCGGAGGTTGCGCCCAGGGAGAGCAAGGAGAAGAAGCGCCTTTCCTTCCATGAGCAGCACGCCCTGAAGACGCTGCCGGCGACCATGGACAAGCTGCGCGCCGAAATCGAGAAGCACGCCGCCGCCATCGCCGACCCCAGCCTCTACGTCCGTGACCCCTCCGCCTTCGAGAAGACCTCCGCGGCCCTCGCCAAGGCGCAGGGCGCGCTTGACGCGGCGGAAGAGGAATGGTTGCGGCTCGAGATCCTCAAGGAGGAACTAGAGGGCTGAGCCGCCGGCTCATGCCATCGGCCTCGATGTTCGACCGGTACCAAGCAGGCGTGCCGGGCGGGTGTGCCAGGTGGGTTCGCTCAGGCGCTGCGCGGGCTCGACCTCAAGCCCATGGTCTTGCCCACTGGTCTTGCTGACAGGCTTTCGGGGTCAGCCCCGGAACGCCTCGTCCGGCGCGAAGGCGGGCGGGGTGCCGAGTCCGGGTGCCGCGAGGGCGAGCACCTTGAAGAGGGCGCCCATCTGGCCCTCCTCGGTTCCCGCGAGGCGCAGGGCGGCGGTGGCAATGGCGTCCTCGCCGTCGGGGCCGGCCTCGGCCATCAGCCGTTCCGCCCGCTGGGCGAGGCCCAGCCGCAGCAGGAACTCGCCCTGGGGCAGCGGCCCGAAGGCGCGCGCGCCCTGGCTTTGCGCCATGCGGGCGAGGGCGGTGAAATCCACGTGCGCGGTGAGGTCCGCTTCCCCCGGCTCCGCCAGCGGATCGGCGAAGGCGTGGCGGGCGAGGGCCTGCAGCGTGTCGCCGAAGCCGCCGGCGTGGCCGTAGTCCACCACCAGAGCGGCGCCGCCATCGCTTGCGAGGCGGCGGGCGAGGGCGAGCGCCGGTCCGCTCTCCATGCGCTCCAGCACCGCCCCCTCGGGCGCCGGGCCGCGCGGCGCGAAGGCCGCGGCGATGGCGGAAGGCGCGGGATCGAGCCCGAAGGCGAGCCCGCCCTCGGCATCGAGCCCCACGCGCCGCTCGTGCCAGCCGCCGCCGGCGCGCACATATTGGTCGATCGGCAGGGCGTCGAAAAATTCGTTGGCGAGCACGAGCGCCGGGCCGGGGGGAAGCGCCTCGACCCGGTCGTGCCAGAAGACCTCGATGCCGGCGAGGGTGCGGTGCTGGGCCTGCCGCAGCACCGGGCTCGTTTCCACCAGATGCACCCGCGCCGCGGCGATGAAATCGGGGGCGATGCGGGCCGCCCGCAGGGCATCGGCCATCAGCGTGCCGCGGCCGGGGCCGAGCTCCACCAGCAGAAACGGGGCGGGGGCGCCCATCTGCCGCCACGCGGCCACCGCCCATAGCCCCAAAAGCTCGCCGAACATCTGGCTGATCTCGGGCGCGGTGGTGAAGTCACCGGCCGCGCCGAGGGGATCGCGCGTGATATAGTAGCCGTAGCGGGGATGGCTGAGGCAGAGCGCCATGTAGCGGCTCACCGGCAGGGGCCCCTCGGCGGCGATGAGGGCGCGGATCTCCTGCGCGAGCGGGTTCGTCACGCCACCGCCCTGCGCTTCAGCGCGAACGCGACGAGGCCGGCCCCGGCCAGCACGACCGGCACCGAGAGCCACATGCCCATGGTGGTGCCGAAGGCGAGGTAGCCGAGCTGCACGTCCGGCTCGCGGAAGAACTCACCGACGATGCGCCCGCAGCCGTAGCCCATGCCGAAGATGCCGGCCGCGAGCCCCGGCCGCCTGAGCGCCCCGGCGCGCACGACCACCAGCATGATGATGAACAGCAGCACCCCTTCCAGCCCCGCCTCATAGAGCTGGCTCGGATGGCGCGGCACGCCGCCGCCGTTGGGGAAGATGACCGCCCAGGGCACGTCGGCGGGGCGGCCCCACAGCTCGGAATTGATGAAGTTGGCGATGCGGCCGAACAGCAGGCCGAGCGGCGCCACCACGCCCGCCACGTCCAGCAGGGAGAGGATGCGGATGCCGCGCGCGCGGGCGAACAGCACCAGCGCCACGATGGTGCCCGTGAGCCCGCCGTGGAACGACATGCCCCCCTTCCACACGGCGACGATGTCCGCCGGGTGGGCGGCGAAATGGGGTAAATTATAGAAGAGGACATAGCCCAGGCGCCCGCCCAGGATGACGCCCAGCGTCGCCCAGAACAGGGCGTCGTCGAGGTCCTGCGGCCGCATGGGCGAGGTGCCGCCCCACAGGCGCGGCATGGCCACCAGCCTGCGCCCCAGGAGCCAGCCGAGCACCAGCCCGGCGATGTAGGCGAGGGCGTACCAGCGGATGGAGAGCGGGCCCACGCTCACGAGGACCGGATCGATGGCGGGAAAGGGCAGGGCGAGCATTCTGCGAGGATTCCTGGAAACGGGCGCGCCGGGGCCGGAAGGCCGGGCGCATCTGGCGCGGGGCGGGTGCCGCCGTCAAGGATGCCGGGCCGGAAGCGCGGCGGCGGCGGGCGCCGGTGTGCCGCAGCCGCGCGACCCTTGCGCGCCGCGCGCGGTGTCGCCATGTTCACGCCGATTGATGCGGCGGGATGCCGTCGGCATACGGGCCGCCGCCAGGAGACGACCATGACCCAGACCACCGGCCGCTTTTTCGACGAGATGGCCCGCCTCGTGAACGACGCCGCGGGCGTGGCCCAGGGGGTGCGGCGCGAGGCCGAGACGGTGATGCGCACCCAGGTGGAGCGCCTCCTGCGGGACATGGACCTCGTGAAGCGCGAGGAGTTCGAGGCGGTGAAGGACATGGCCGCTGCCGCCCGCGAGGAGAACGAGCGCCTGGAAGCCCGCATCGCCGCCCTGGAGGCGAAGCTGGGCGTCGCATCCGGCGAAACTCCGGCGCAGCCCTATGACGAGAGTTTCGGCGGCAGCCGATCCTGAGTCGGCGCATTTGTGTGCACGCCCATGGGATGTACACAATCTGTCGTAGCGACGCCATCTTTACCCGCGATATACTGATTTTCGTGGCGATTCGGAGCCGGTTCGTCGTATCGCGGGTATACGACGGGGCGTAGGCTCGCCTGACACGCGCATGTCCGGTGCAGGGCCGCCGCCGCATGGCTTTCGGCTCGCCGTCGCGGTGCTGCACCCTCACGCGCCATGTCTGAAGTGGTTCGTCTTTAAGGAGGTCGTTGCATGGCACGCGGGTTCCTACGCATGCCTTTGGCCTCGTTGCCCGAGCGTCGTCGTGCCCCTGCCGTCACCGGCCGTCTCCGCGTCCTTCCCACCGCGAGGTCGAGGCATGTCTCTCATCGACATTGAAGCCGAAGCGCCGGCCAATCCCGTGGATCTGGTGGAGCAGCTCGCCGCTGTTCACGACTGGTCTTTCGAGCGCTCCGACGAAGACGAGATCACCCTCTCGCTGGCCAGCCGCTGGACCGATTGCCACGTGTCGTTCCAGTGGATGGACGAGCTGGAGGCGCTGCATGTCGCCTGCGCCTTCGATTTCAAGGTGCCGGACGGCCGCCGCGGGGAAGTGCTGAAGCTGCTCGCCATGGTCAACGAGCAGATGTGGCTCGGCCATTTCGACATGTGGTCCCAGGAAGGGGTCGTCATGTTCCGCCATGCGCTGGTGCTGGCGGGCGGCGCCACCGCCTCCGACCGCCAGTGCGAGGCCATCGTCGACGCCGCGATCGATGCGGTGGAGCGGTACTATCCGGCCTTCCAGTTCGTGGTATGGGCCGGCAAGACCGCCCGCGAGGCCATGGACACCGCCCTGTTCGACACCGTGGGCGAGGCCTGAGCCGCGCTCTGGTAGCCCGGCGCGGGGTTTTCCCGCGCGCCGGGCTGGCTTAAACCTGGGCCTCGAAAAGGCGGCGCGGCGCCACGAGCCGCCGGCCGCGATGCGAGGCGATCATGAGCGACGTGGTGTTGAGGAGCCTGTCCGGTCCGGTGGTGCTGCTGGGCGCGGGCAAGATGGGCGGGGCCATGCTGGAAGGCTGGCTGAAGCTGGGCCTGCCGTCCCACCTCGCCGTGGTCATCGATCCCCATTTGCCTGAAGCCGCCGCCGCCGCGCTTGCGGCGCAGGGCGTCAGCGTTAATCCGCCGCTCGATCAGGTGGCGGCGCCCGCGGTGCTGCTGCTGGCGGTGAAGCCCCAGGTGGCGCCCGAGGCCGTGCCCCAGGTGGCGCCCCTGGTGCGTTCCGGCACGCTGGTGGTCTCCATCATGGCCGGGCGCACCCTTTCCTTTCTGTCGTCCCATTTCCCGGAGGGCACGCCGCTGGTGCGGGCCATTCCCAACACGCCGGCTGCCATCGGCCGCGGGGTCAGCGTTGCCGTGCCGAGCGCGAGCGTCACCGCCGCCGAGCGCGCGCTGGCGAGCGCCCTGCTCGGCGCCATCGGCATCGTGGAATGGGTGGACGAAGAGGATCTGATGGACGCGGCCACCGCCGTCTCCGGTTCCGGCCCGGCCTATGTGTTCCTGCTGGCCGAGGTGCTGGCCGAGGCCGGGCGCGCGGCGGGCCTGCCGGCGGACCTCTCCGCCCGAATCGCCCGCGCCACCGTCTCCGGCTCCGGCGCGCTGCTGGAGGCGTCCGACCTGCCGGCCGCGACCCTGCGCCAGAATGTCACTTCGCCGGGCGGCACCACCGCCGCCGCCCTGGCGGTGCTCATGCACGAGACGCGGGGCTTCCGCCCGCTGATGGAGGAGGCGGTGGCCGCCGCCACCCGTCGCGGCCGCGAGCTTGCCGGCTGACATGCCGGGCGAGGTGTCGGCCCTCTCGCGCCGCCGCCCGCGCGGGCGCGAGAATCGGGTTTGAGGGGGCGGGTGGAAGGGAGCGAGCCATGACGTCGGAGACCGCGCGCGAGGCGTGCCTGCGCGCTTTCCTCGATCTTCTGTCGGGGCACCCCGAGGGGTGCTCGCCCATGCGCATCGATTTGGCGGAGGTGGCCGCCGCGAGCGGGGTCGCCCTCTCGGAGATGCGGACGGCCTACGGGTCAGTGGACGACCTCCTCGCGGCCTTCTTCCGCGCCACCGACCGCCATGTGCTCGCGGAAGGCGGGCCCGATGCGGAGGATTTCGCGGGGGAGGGTCCGCGCGAGCGCCTGTTCGAGGTGCTCATGCGCCGCCTCGATGCGCTGGAGCCCCACCGCGCGGCCGTGCGCGCCCTGGTGAAGGGCGCACGGCGCGACCCGCTGCTCGCCCTGGCCTTGCTGCGCCTCTCCGCGCGCTCCCAGCGCTGGATGCTGGCTGCGGCGGGCGTCGGCTGCACCGGGCTTCAGGGCGCGGTGCGCGCGAAGGGGCTGGCACTGCTGTTCGCGCGCGTCGTCGAGGTCTGGCTCGACGATGAGGACCCCGGCCTTTCGCGCACCATGGCGAAGCTCGACCACGAGCTGACCCAGGCCGGCAAGCTCCTCGATATGCTGGACGATCTCGCTTTCATCGTGCTGCCGTGGCGCACCCGGCGGCGCAATGCGCCGCCCCGGAGAGGCGCGCCGGGGCGCGATGCGGCCGATGACGAAGCGCAGGCGCCCGCTGCGCACTGAGCGCGGCGGGATCATGCGTCGGCAGCGGAGCGCTTTGCGCCAGGGGCGGGGAGGGGGCGACGGGTACGCGATGCCGCCCTCGATCCCATGACCCGGCCGTCCCCTCCGCAGGCTTTCCGGTGTGTGCGGGCGGAGCGAGGGGTTTCCCATGCTCCGTGAATACCCTATCGAGCGCGCGCGCCGCCATTGTGTGCCCATGTCCAAAGGTGGTTTGCGGCGGTTGGGGTGCTCGATGGGCGATGCTCGCCCCCTCGCGCATTCAGGCGCACGGCAAAAGCGCTCAATCCGGCCGTGGCTGCGCCCTGGATACCCAGTGCTTTGGGCTCGCCCGGTTTCTCCCGCGCGGAACGACGGCCGGGCTGTGGGCGCCTGATTCGCCTGCCGATTCGAGCGCGGGCTTCAGAGCCGGAACAGTCTGCAGGGGATCGCATGCGCCTCACGCAGGGGGCTTTCGGCGGCGCGCAGCTTTCAGTGTCCCCGTTCCGGGGGGCGGATGCTTCGAAACGTCGCCTCAGCGGTGCCGGCTCTCCACCAAGGCCAGCGCGGCCGCATAGGCCGCTTCGATCCCGAGAGCGGTGGTGTCGAGCAGCATGGCGTCCCGCGCCTGCGCCAGCGGCGCGGCGGCGCGGCCCGAATCGCGGGCGTCGCGCTTGCGGATGTCGGCGAGCACGTCCTCGTAGCTGATCGCCTCGCCGCGTCCCGTCAGCTCCCGGTGGCGGCGTTCGGCGCGCACCTCGGGGCTCGCCGTAACGAACAGCTTGGCCTGCGCATCCGGACAGATCACGGTGCCGATGTCCCGCCCGTCGAGCACGGCGCCGCCGGGCCGCGCGGCAAAGCGGCGCTGCAGCTCCAGCAGGGCGGCGCGCACCTCCGGCACCGCCGCCACCACCGAGGCCGCCTCGCCAATTTCGGCCGAGCGCAGGGCCTCGGCGTCGAGGGCGGCGGTGTCGAGCTCGCGGGCGATGGCCGCGGCCGCCCCGTCGTCGCCCAGCCCCCCCGCCGCGCGGCAGGCGGCGCCCACGGCGCGATAGAGAAGGCCGGTATCGAGATGAGGCAGGCCGTAATGGGCCGCGAGGCGCCGGGCGAGGGTGCCCTTGCCCGAGGCCGCCGGCCCGTCGATGGCGACGATCATGCGCAGGCTCAGTCGATCTGCGCGCCGAGCGCGCGCATCATGGGCAGGAAGGCGGGGAAGGAGGTGGCGATGAAGGACACGTCATCGACGCTGACGCCGGCATCGCTGGCAAGTCCCAGCACCAGGAACGACATGGCGATGCGGTGGTCCATGTGCGTCTTCACCGGCCCGCCGCCCATGACTGCGGCGCGCCCGGAGACGATGAGATCATCCCCCTCCACCCGGTGCGCGATGCCGCAGGCGGCAAGGCCGTCCGCCACCGCCGCCAGGCGGTCGCTCTCCTTCACGCGCAGCTCCGCGAGCCCGCGCATCACCGTCTCGCCCTCGGCGAAGGCGGCGGCGACGGCGAGGATGGGGTATTCGTCGATCATGGCCGGCGCCCGCTCGGGCGGCACCTCCACGCCCATGAGGCGGGAGTGGCGGACCCTGAGGTTCGCCACCGTTTCCCCGCCTTCCTCGCGGGCATCGAGCACGGCGATGTCGGCGCCCATCTCCTTCAGCGTGGTGATGAGGCCGGTGCGCAGCGGGTTCAGCATGAGATCCGTCAGCACCACCTCGGAGCCGGGCACCAGCAGCGCCGCCACCAGCGGGAAGGCGGCCGAGGAGGGGTCGGCCGGTACGTCCACGGGCGCGGCCTTGAGGTGGGGGTGGCCCTTCAGGGTGATGCGGCGGCCGGCGGCGCCGAAGGGCTCCACCCGCACTTCGGCGCCGAAATGGGCGAGCATGCGCTCGGTGTGGTCGCGCGTCGCCTCGCGCTCCACCACCACCGTCTCGCCATCAGCGCCGAGGCCGGCGAGCAGCACGGCGGACTTCACCTGGGCCGAGGGCACGGGGGTCTCGTAGGTGACGGCGGCGAGGCGGTCCGAGCCCTTGAGCGTGAGCGGCAGGCGCCCGCCCTCCGCGGAGGCCGTCACCTGCGCGCCCATGGCAACCAGGGGATCGAGCACGCGCTTCATGGGCCGGCGGCGCAGGCTGGCGTCGCCGTCGAAGGTGGCGGAGATGTCCTGGCCGGCCACCGCGCCCATCATCAGCCGCACGCCGGTGCCGGAATTGCCGAAATCGAGCGGGGCCGCGGGGGGCGTGAGGCCGCGCGCGCCCACGCCGTCCACCTGCCATTCGCCGGGGCCGAGCCGCTCCACCTTCGCGCCCAGGGCGCGGCAGGCGGCGGCGGTGTTCAGCACGTCCTCGCCTTCCAGCAGGCCGGTGATGCGGGTGCGGCCTTCTGCGAACAGGCCGAAGATGAGCGCCCGGTGGGAGACGGACTTGTCGCCGGGGACGCGCACGGTGCCGTGGAGCGCGGGCGAGCGGCGCGCGGTGGCGGGCTCGGCCGCGCCGCTGCCGTGGGGGCGGGCCTCGGGCGCGGAAGGGCTGGCGGGGGCGCTGGACATGGTCGATCGGGCCTCGGGCGGGGTGCGCGGCCCGCGTGGGGCGCCGCGCCACGTTCGGTCTCATCGGGTGCGCCGGTCGTTTAACACAGGCCTTCCGGCTGTGCCACGCGGCGCGGAAGGGGATGGCGGTGCGTTGCCGGTGAGATTGTGCCTTGACACCAATCGTGCGAGGCGCCAATGGAGCACGCTCTGTTACAGCCCTACCGAGGAACTTTGCCGTGGCGAAGCCAGAACTCGGCACCAAGCGCATCTGTCCTGTTACGGGGCGCAAATTCTACGACCTGAACAAGGACCCGGTGGTTTCTCCCTTCACGGGCGAATCTTATCCGCGTTCCTATTTCGAGCCCGCCGCCCGCGGCCCCGCCCGCGTCGAGGATCCGGGTGAGGACCATGACGGCGAGGATACCGCCGCCGAGGTCATCAGCCTGGAGGAGGCCGACGAGGAGGCCGCCGGCACGCCCAGCAAGGCGGGTGCTGCCTCTCCGGATGTGGACGAGGACGACGACATCGAGGCCACCGACGAGGATGCGTTCCTCGAGGAGGACGAGGATGACGGCAACGACGTGACCGGCCTCATCGGCGAAGGTCGCGAGGACGACGAAGAGCCCTAAAAAGGGACTTGAAGTCGAACGCGGCCTGTGCTTAAAGGCCGCTCTCGCCCGGCGGACATGACTCGCCGGGCTCCCGCCGCGGGGCTTCCCGGCAGGTGGTAGGGTACTGGACCTTAGGGTGGTACTCATATCGCATGCACCCGCGGCCCGGTGGGGCCATAGCTCAGTTGGGAGAGCGCTTGAATGGCATTCAAGAGGTCGGCGGTTCGATTCCGCCTGGCTCCACCAAATTCATAATCCCACCTTCTGGCGACACCAGGCCGCGACTGCTGCAGGCCATGCGGACCGCCAGGACGTGCGCATGGCATGCGGCATGGCTTTGCCGCTGAACTCCTTCCTTCGTCGAAATTCCGCAGTGGTGGTTTCCGAATCGAGCGGAGAGCGCTGTCGCCGGCCTGCGCCGCAGGGCGGTTCTGCCTGTGGCATCGGGCGGCCCTTCGCGCGGGCGCGCGGCAGTGGCATGCGGCGAGGCCTCGCCGTCTGGCGTCCTTCCTTCGTCGAAATTCCGCAGTGGTGGTTTCCGAATCGAGCGGAGAGCGCTGTCGCTGGCCTGCGCCGCAGGGCGGTCCTGCCTGTGGCATCGGGCGGCCCTTCGCACCGGGCGCGCGGCAATGTCATGCGGTGAGGCTGGCGTCCTTCCTTCGTCGACATGCCGCCGTCCCGGTTTCCGAATCGAGGGGAAGCGCGGCCTGCTGGCGTGCGCGGCGTTCCCGCGCTTGCCGTAGAAGGGGTGGCGCCTTTGCGGGCGACATGGCGAATTCCGCTTCTTGCACAGCGATCCGGCCTGAGGGGAGGCAGGCCTTCAGATCCGGCTCTTGGTTCCGGGGAAACTGGGCGGAAGAAGGCGCCGGTTCCCGCTGGATCTGTCGACGGGTCTGTTGCCGGCGGAAAGTTATCCCCTGCTTTGGCGATGGGGTGCCCGTGGGGCCCTTGCCATCGGCCGGGGGTTATGGCAATTAGCCGCCTCCCCTGGGGGCCATAGCTCAGTTGGGAGAGCGCTTGAATGGCATTCAAGAGGTCGGCGGTTCGATTCCGCCTGGCTCCACCAGTCCTCCGGAAGGGGAATGTTTCCATCACATGATGCGATTGCCGGTCGGGCCTTCAGCCCGGTGGCGAGCGCTTTTCGCGTCCCGCCGAAAGCCCTTGAGCGGTCGGCGGCGGTGGCGCATGGTCCGCGCGCGGCCTCGGCGCCGCCAGGGGACACCCACCGACAGCGCGGCGCCGCGACGGCGCCCATCGACGAGGGCAGGATGAGCGAACCGGCAAAGCATGTGACCGTGGGCGACGTGACGTTCGGCAATGACCTGCCGTTCGTGTTCATCTCGGGTCCGTGCCAGATCGAGAGCCGGGACCACACCTTCCGCATGGCCGCCTTCCTGAAGGCGGAGGCGGAGAAGGCGGGCGTGCCCTTCATCTTCAAGTCCTCCTACGACAAGGCGAATCGCACCTCCCTGACGGGCCGGCGCGGCATCGGCATCGACGAGGGGCTCAAAATCCTCGCCGAGGTGCGCGCCGAGTTCGGCTGCCCGGTGCTCACCGACATCCACGACATCGAGCAGGCGCGCACCGCCGGCAAGGTGGTGGACATCATCCAGATCCCGGCCTTCCTCTGCCGTCAGACCGACCTGCTGCTGGCGGCGGGCGAGACCGGCGCTGTGGTGAACGTGAAGAAAGGCCAGTTCCTGGCGCCGTGGGACATGGCGAACGTGGCCGAGAAGATCGCCTCCACCGGCAACGGGCGCATCCTGCTGTGCGATCGCGGCACGTCGTTCGGCTACAATGCCCTCGTCAGCGATTTCCGCGGCCTGCCCATCATGGCCGAGACCGGCTATCCGGTGGTGTTCGACGCCACCCACTCGGTGCAGGAGCCGGGCGGGCGGGGTGGCTCTTCCGGCGGCAAGCGCGCCTTCGCGCCGGCTTTGGCCCGCGCCGCGCTGGCGGTGGGTGTGGGCGCGGTGTTCGCCGAAGCCCACGACGACCCCGACCACGCGCCCTCCGACGGCCCCAACATGCTGCCGCTCGAATGGATCGGCCCGCTGCTGCGCGACCTGACGGCGCTCGACGCCATCGCCAAGAACCGGGCGCTTTCCGCCGCCTTCTGAAGCTGTCGCGCCCCGCCGGGCCAGCCCCCGGGCGCGCGCTTCCTTTCCCGACAGGTGCAGCATGAGTGACGTGGCGATCATCATCCCGGCGCGCTACGCGTCGAGCCGTTATCCCGGCAAGCCGCTGGCGACCTTGAAGGGCGCGACCGGCATCGCCCGCACCCTGGTGGAGCGCTCCATCCTGGCTGCCCGCGCGGGGGCGGCGGGTGCGCCGGTCTATGTGGCGACGGATGATGCGCGAATCGCGGCCGAGGCGGAGCGCCTCTCCACCCCGGTCATCATGACCGATCCCGCCTGCCGCAACGGCACGGAGCGGGTGGCGCAGGCAGTGGCGCGGGCCGGCATCGACGCCGAGATCATCGTGAACCTGCAGGGCGATGCGCCGCTCACCCCGCCCCATTTCGTCACCGCCCTGGTGAAGGCCATGCGCGATGTGCCCGCGCGCCAGGTGGCGACGCCGGTGCTGCGCTGTGACGAGGAAAGCCTGGAGCATTTCCTGGCCGACCGCCGCGCCGGCCGCGTGGGCGCCACCACGGTGGTGTTCGACCGGGCCGGCAACGCGCTCTATTTCTCGAAGGAGGTCATTCCCTTCACCAATGGCAAGGCCAGGGTGGAGGGGGTGGTGCCGGTGTTCCACCACGTGGGGCTCTATGCCTACCGGCGCGGCGCGCTCGATGCCTATGCCGGCATGGAGCCGGGCGTGCTGGAGGCGCTGGAGGGGCTGGAGCAGCTGCGCTTCCTGGAACACGGCGTGCCCATCGCCGCGGTGGAGGTGGAAAGCCGCGGCGCCGCCTTCTGGGAGCTGAACAACCCCTCAGACGTGCCGCTGATCGAGGGCTATCTCGCCAAGATGGGCGTGGTGTGAGGCCGCGCGCGGCCTGAGGCGTGCCGCGCCCCCGAGCCGCGCCCCCCCAAGGGGCGCGGCGGTTGCCGGCCAGGCCGCCTTTCAGACCGCCTTCAGGGCCTCGGCGATGTCTGCCTCGAGGTCGTCGGGATGCTCCAGGCCCACGGAGAGGCGGAGCAGGCCATCGCTGATGCCCATCTCGGCCCGCGCCTCGGGCGTGAAGCGCTGGTGGGTGGTGGTGGCCGGGTGGGTAATGAGGCTCTTGGCGTCGCCCAGATTGTTGGAAATGCGGATGACCCGCAGTGCGTCCATGAAGCGGAACGCGCCGTCCTTGCCGCCGTCCACCACGAAGGTGACGAGGGTGCCGCCGCCGCTCATCTGCCGGCGCGCGAGTTCGGCCTGCGGATGGTCGGGACGGAAGGGATAGACGGCCTTCTCGATGCCCTTGGCCCCGGCGAGGAAATCGGCGATCCGCGCCGCGCTCGCCTGCATGCGGTCCACGCGCAGGGCCAGGGTCTCCAGGCCCTTCAGCATCACCCAGGCGTTGAAGGGGGAGATGGAGGGGCCGGTCTGGCGCAGGAACACCTGCAGCTCCTCGTCCAGGAACTGGCGCGAGCACAGCACCATCCCGCCCAGGCAGCGGCCCTGGCCATCCACGTGCTTGGTGGTGGAATAGACCACCACGTCGGCGCCCAGCTCCAGCGGATGCTGGAGCAGCGGGGTGGCGAACACATTGTCCACCACCAGCCGCGCGCCCACCGCATGGGCGATCTCGGCCACCGCCGCGATGTCGATGATGTCCAGCGTCGGGTTGGTGGGGCTTTCCAGCAGGCACACGCGGGTGTTGGGGCGGATGCCGGCACGCCATGCGGAAAGGTCGGTGCCGTCCACCAGCGTCACCTCCACGCCGAAGCGCGGCAGCAGCTCCTCCAGGATCCAGCGGCTGGAGCCGAACAGGGCGCGAGCGGCCAGCACATGGTCGCCGGCCTTCACCTGGCACAGCAGCGCCGCGTGCACCGCCGCCATGCCGGAGGCGGTGGCGCGCGCCACCTCGGCGCCCTCGATGAGCGCCATGCGCTCCTCGAACATGGCGGTGGTGGGGTTGGCGTAGCGCGAATAGACGAAGCCGGGATCCTCGCCCTTGAAGCGCGCTTCGCAGGCGGCGGCGTTGTCGTAGACGAAGCCCTGGGTGAGGAACAGCGCCTCCGAGGTCTCGCCGAACGGCGAGCGGGTGGTGCCGGCGTGCACGAGGCGCGTTTCGGGGTGCAGGGCGCGCGTATCGAGGGCGGGACGGGAGGCCGAGGACATGGCTGTCTCCAAGGCCGAGGAGCTTTTGCGGAATGCGCGCTTGCATTGTGCGCGCGTTCGCGGCACATGCCCGGCGTCGATCCGCTCATCCCCGGCCTTTTAGCAAGTGCGTTTAACGTGGCTGCAAGCCGGCCGGCTCAAATTGCCCACGAACGGATCACTAATGCCGCCGTCCCCTTGGCGTCAAGGATTTCGTTCGTTAAATCGAACGGCACGGATGGCGAAGCGGATGTGGGGATGCGCGTGGCCGATGTACTGAAGCCGGGAATCCTGCCCGCAGAAGCCATTTCGGAGCTCAAGGCCAAGGGCGCCATCGCCTGCCGCCATGCGCTCGATGTCGACCAGATCCAGCCGGCGAGCCTGGACCTGAGGCTCGGCCGCAGCGCCTGGCGGGTGCGGGCGAGCTTCCTGCCCGGCGCCGGCGTCAGCGTCCAGGAGCGGCTCGACGCGCTGGCGCTGCACAAGCTCGACCTCTCCCACGGCGCGGTGCTGGAGACGGGCTGCGTCTATCTGGTGGAGCTGTTCGAGCGCATGAAGCTGCCGGCGGACCTCGCCGCCGCCGCCAACCCTAAGAGCTCTACCGGCCGGCTCGACGTGTTCGTGCGCGTCATCACCGACGGGGCGCGGGCGTTCGACACCATCCCCGCGGGCTACAAGGGGCCGCTCTACCTGGAAATTTCGCCGCGCACCTTCCCCATCCTGGTGCGCACCGGCTCGCGCCTGTCGCAGGTGCGGTTCCGGCGCGGCGTGGCGCGCCTGTCCGACCTGGAGCTCTTGAACCTGCAGGCGGCGGAATGCCTGGTGGACGCGCCCCATCCGGATGTGGCGGCCGGCGGCATCGCCCTCGGCGTGGACCTCGCGGGCGATGCCCTCGCCGGGCTCCAGGGCTTCCGTGCCAAGAAGCACACCGGCGTCATCGACGTGGACCAGTCCGGCGCGCTCGACGTGGAGGACTTCTGGGAGCCCATCCGCGTGCGCGGTGACGGGCGCGCCCTGGTGCTGGATCCGGATGCCTTCTACATCCTCGCCTCCCGCGAGGCGGTGCACGTGCCGCCGGACTATGCGGCCGAGATGGTGCCGTTCGATCCGCTGGTGGGCGAGTTCCGGGTGCACTACGCCGGCTTCTTCGATCCCGGCTTCGGCAGCGCCGCCGCCGGTGGGCGCGGCGCCCGCGCGGTGCTGGAGGTGCGCTCGCGCGAGGTGCCCTTCATCCTGGAGCATGGGCAGACCGTGGGCCGGCTCGTCTACGAGCGCATGGCCGCCCGCCCCGGCACCCTCTACGGCGCCGACATGCGTTCTCACTACCAGGGCCAGGGGCTGAAGCTCTCCAAGCACTTCCGCCCGTTCACGGGGGATTAGCCTGCGCGGCGCGCCCTAACTGGCGCGCATGGGGCGCTGGCTGGCGGCGAGGGTGCGTTCCTTCTGCCAGGGGGTGGTGTCCTGCAAGGCGGCGCGGATCTCGCGCAGCGGGCGCAGCAGGGCATCCGAATAGGCGATGTAGTCGGCGGCGAGCGGCAACACGTCCTTGGCCGACGGCTCGTCGGCGAGCTGAAGGGCGCTCGACACCGCGGCCTCCACCGCGGGCGCGGCGGCAGCGAGGCTCTCGGCCCCGCCTTCGCCCAGCACAACGGCGAAGGCGGTGAGGCTGCGCGAGCGCGCCGCCTCCACCACCGCCACCATCTCGGCCGGGGCCTCCACGCCTTCGAGGTGGGCGGAGATGTCCTCGATGAGGGCGAGGTAGGTCACCAGCACGTCGAGGGTGGAGACCACGTTGGCGGTGTCGCCGGCGGAGTGGCCGAACGCCTGCTCGGCGCCGAGCTGCGGCAGGCGGGTGCCGAGCTGGCGCACCGCCAGCGCCTGCGGCGCCACCGAGGCGCGCGCCTCCGCGTGCGGCCACCAGGAGGCCAGCGCCTCGCGGCAGCGGCGCAGCACGCCCAGCACTTCCGGCCGGAACTGCTCGGTGACGTAGACCGGCAGCACCACGTAGGACACCGCGAGCGCCACCAGCGCGCCGATGGCGGTCTCGTAGATACGCGCCAGCATGCCGGAGGTGCCGAGGCCGTCGAGGATGTGCAGGCCCAGCACCACTGAGAAGCCCACCGCCGCCGAGGCCACATCGTAGCGGTCCTTCTGGGTGACGATGGAGACGAGCTGCGCCAGCATGCAGAGGATGGCGAGCAGCCACACCGTGTCGCCCAGCAGGAAGAACACGAGGATGCCGATGAGCACGCCGATCAGCGTGCCCACCACCCGGTAGCGCACCCGCACATAGGTCTCGCCCACGCTGTTGCCGATGACGAACATCACCGTCATGGTCGCCCAATAGGCGTGGCTGAGGTGGAACCCCGCGTCGAGCGCGGTGGTGATGGAGGTGGCCACCACCCCCTGGCAGGCCACCTTGAGCGGCGCCGAGAGGTGGCGGGTGCCGTCGGCCGCCCGCTCCAGGAAGGGCGTGGGCTTCGGCGCGGGCGGAGTATCGTCTTCGGCAGGGTGGGGCGGGGGGAAGGGCTCCGTCTCCACGCGTTCGATGCCGTCGGCGACGAGGCCGAGCCGGTCGAAGGCGGTGAGCGCGCGCATCAGCGCGAAGCGCGCCTCCGGCGGCAGATCGCGGGAGAAGGCCCGCTCGCGCAATTGCGCGATGGCGCGCTCGAAGCGCTCCTGCGCGTGCACGTCGCGCACGCCGATGCTCTCCAGCCGCCGGGCGATGTGGTCGGCGGCGGCGGCGAAGGGGCTGCGCCAGTCGGGCGTGTCGGGCGCGTCCTGGGGGATGCAGCCGGCCAGCAGCTGCACCGCCACCCGCAGCCGGTAGAACTTGGCGCGCAGGGCCTCGAAATCGGCGCGGGCGCCGGGGTCTTCCGCCAGCGCGTTGCCGAGGGCGTTCCACACGCGGGCGCGCAGCCGCTCGATGCTCTGCGCGCCGTCGTCGGTGAAGGGGACGCCGGCGCGCACCGCCTCCGACATCTCGCGCAGATAGGCGGCCACAGCGGCCTGCACGTCGTGGGTGGACTGCACATAGGCCGCCACCGCCGAGGGCCGCCACGGCGAGAGCCGCAGCAGCGCCGCCACCGCCGCGCCCTGGCAGAAGGCGGCCAGCAGCAGCGCCGCCTCCACCCGCGTGGGGGAAAGGATGGTGCCCACCGTCGCCACCACGATCAGCGCGAGGCCGAGGCGCTGGCCGTCCATGCCGTAGCGCCGCGGGATCAGCGCGCAGAACGAGAGGGGGATCAGCAGCAGCTTCTGCAGGGTGGCGTTCCCGGGCCCCTCGCCGGGCCCCACCGCCGTGAGCAGCGCCAGGAAGGCGGCCGCCACCAGGAACAGCCGCGCCATGGTCCGCGCCTCGGTGCGGCGGCTGGCGGCCGGGGTGAAGGAGATCATGATGAGCGCGCCGGTGCCGGCCATCAGCGGGAAGGTGATGCCCATGCCGAGCGCGAACGCATGCACGGTGGCGACCGCGAGCAGGATCACGATCACCAGCGCGACGCCGAGGTGCAGCGCCCGTGTGCTGTCCACGCCGCCGGGGTCATGATCGGCCAGCCAGATGCCGATGCGGCCGAGGAGCGGCCTGGGCTCGCGGGCGGGGGGCGGCGCGCTCACGGGGTCCTTCGCGTTCACTCGGGCTCCTTCGCGTTGGTCCGGGCCCGCGCGGGGGCCGGCGTGCGGCGGGGGTCAAATTTCACGGGTCGGGGCGCGCTGTCCAGTGCGGCGGGTCGCCCGAGGGGGTAAGCTCGCCGGGTTCGCGAAGGAGGCCCGCCGTGCATCCCCTGAAGCTTTATTGTTTCGCCCAGTCCGGCAACGCCTATCGCGCCGCGCTCATGCTGCAATTGTGCGACCTGCCGTGGGAGCCGGTGTTCGTCGATTATTTCGGCGGCGAGACCCGCACCGACCTGTTTCGCACCACCGTGAACGAGATGGGCGAGGTGCCCGTGCTGGTGGACGGCGACCTGAAGCTCTCCCAGTCGGGCGTGATTCTCGACTACCTCGCCTACAAGACCGGCCGCTTCCTGCCCGAGGGCGAGACGGAGCGGCGCGAGGCGCTGCGCTGGCTCCTGTTCGACAACCACAAGTTCACCAGCTATTTCGCCACCCTGCGCTTCATGGTGGGCCTGTCCGGCCACATGGAGGGGGAGGTGACCGCCTTCCTGCGGCTGCGCGCGCTCGCGGCCTACGGCATCGTGGACGCCCACCTTGCCCGGAGCGACTTCATGGTGGGCGCGCTGCCCACCTATGCCGACGTCTCGCTGGCCGGCTACGTCTATTATCCCGAGCGGGCGGGGGTGGAACTCGACCAGTTCCCCAATATCGCGCGCTGGGCCGAGCGCATCGCCGCGCTGCCCGGCTGGGTGCACCCCTATGAGCTGATGCCCGGCCACCCCCTGCCGCCGCGCGTGGGATGAGCCGGCCCCCGGCCGGCTCATTTTCTTCGTGCGCACCGGTATCCAGGCGGCGGGCAAATGCTTTAAAGCAGGCCCCAACGGAGGGGGCACCGGGCCACCTTCCCCCAACGACAATGGTGAAGCGGCGCCGGCTCGCCCGCGCGCAGGGGACGTTCCATGGCGACTGAGACGACGGCGCGGGTGGCGGAGCTTTATGCGGCACGGCTCGCCGCCGGCGACATCGAGGCGGACCCCGCCCAGGCCGAGGTGGTGAAGGCGTTCGCCAGCCTGGAGCTGGAGCTGCGCCAGAAGGCGCTGGCGCAGAAGTCCTCCTCCCTTGGCTGGCTGTTCCAGCGCCGCGCGCCGGTCTCCGCGCCCAAGGGGCTCTACATCTACGGCGAGGTGGGCCGCGGCAAGAGCATGCTGATGGACCTCTTCTTCGAGGCCCTGCCGCCCAGGGACAAGCGCCGCGCCCATTTCCATGCCTTCATGGGAGACGTGCACGAGCGCATCTTCAGGGAGCGCCAGGCCCAGAAGAACGGCGAGCGCAAGACCGCCGACCCCATCGCCCCCGTGGCGGCGGCCCTCGCCGCCGAGGCCAAGGTGCTGTGCTTCGACGAGTTCCACGTCACCGACATCGCCGACGCCATGATCCTCGGCCGCCTGTTCGAGAAGCTGTTTGCGGACGGCGTGGTGGTGGTGGCCACCTCCAACGTGGCGCCGCGAAACCTCTATTCCAACGGGCTCAACCGCGCGCTGTTCCTGCCGTTCATCGACATGATCGAGGCGCGCATGACCGTGCTCTCCCTCGAATCGCGCACCGATTACCGCATGGAGAAGCTGGAGGGCCTCTCCACCTGGTACACGCCGCTCGGGCGGGAGGCGGACGCCGCCATCGACGCCGCATGGGCGCGTCTGGCGGGGCCTTCGGGCGGGGTGCCGGGGGCGATCGAGCTGAAGGGGCGCCATCTCGTGGTGCCGGCCATGGCGCACGGGGCGGCGCGCTTCTCCTTCGCCAATCTGTGCGAGGCGCCGCTGGGCCCGAACCCGGATTACCTGAGCCTCGCGCGCATGTTCCACACGCTGGTGGTGGAGCACATTCCGGTGATGGGGCCGGACCAGCGCAACGAGGCCAAGCGCTTCATCTCGCTGATCGACACCCTCTATGACGCCAACGTGAAGCTGGTGGCCTCCGCCGCCGCCCCGCCCGAGGGGCTCTATGTGGCGAGCGACGGCACCGAGGCGTTCGAGTTCGCGCGCACGGTGTCGCGCCTGCACGAGATGCGCTCGGGCGAATATCTGGCGAAGCCCCACGGCCGGCCGGATTCCACCGCCTCCGGCAACACCACCGGCATCGTGGAGACGTGATGCCGTCGGCCCGGTCTTCGCCGGTGCCGGGCGAGTTGCGCGCGAACGCCGCGCGGGTCTGGCCAAGGGGCCATCAGAACAGTGCGGGAGGCTTCGTCTGAGGGCCGGCGCGCCCGCCTCACGGCATGAAAAAGGGGCCGCGTGGCGGCCCCTTGGTCGAAGGCGCGGGGCTTTGCCTCAGGCGGCGCTGTTGGAGCGGGTGCCGGGCAGGCGCTTGTCCAGGTAGGTGCCCACCACGCCCATCAGCTCCTCGGTCTTGCCGTCGAAGAAGTGGTTGGCGCCGGGCACCACCTGCTGCTCGATGACGATGCCCTTCTGGGTCTTCAGCTTCTCCACCAGGGTCTGCACCGCGGTGGTGGGCACCACCGCGTCCTTGTCCCCGTGCACGAACAGGCCGGAGGAGGGGCAGGGGGCGAGGAAGGAGAAGTCGTAGAGGTTGGCCGGGGCGGCGATGGAGATGAAGCCCTCCACCTCCGGGCGGCGCATCAGCAGCTGCATGCCGATCCAGGCGCCGAAGGAGAAGCCGGCGATCCAGCAGGCGCGCGCGTCCGGGTTCACGGACTGCGCCCAGTCGAGGGCGGCGGCGGCATCCGAAAGCTCGCCCTGGCCGTGGTCGAACGAGCCCTGGGAGCGGCCGACGCCGCGGAAATTGAAGCGCAGCACCGAGAAGCCGCGGTTCGCGAACTGGTAATAGAGGTTGTACACCACCGGGTTGTTCATCGTTCCGCCGAACTGCGGATGCGGATGAAGAATGATGGCGATGGGGGCATTGCGGGTCTTGGCGGGCTGGTAGCGGCCTTCGAGCCGCCCCTTTTCGCCGGGGAAGATGACTTCGGGCATGGACGTCCGCAACCTCTTAGGTGGCGATCTCTCACAGGTCAGTCCGCGAGGCGTCTTGATTCGCGGGCCGGTCTCGGGTGCTGCCGGGAAAGAGGGGGTCCTCAGCCGGCGGCGCCGATCAGAATTCTGCCGGGACGGCGCTGCCGCATCGGCTGCGAGCCCGCCTCGGGCCCGGTCCTTGCGTTGAGCGCCTTGACTTCAAGACGGGGTGAACCCATCATTTCCGATCATTCCAGCGTGTTCCCGCGCGCCGGGCTCTGCCGAGAGGTGGAGCCCTGGGTGACGCAGGCAGGAACGGCTGGGATTTGACCTATGGCCGAGATTTCTGGCAATTGCAAGCCTTCGGCTCATCCCTTCGCCCTGTGCATCCCGGGGAAGGGAGGGCCGGTGCGCATGAGGAACATGCGTCAGCTCCGGTGGATGCGAGGCGGATCGAGGCGGACATGAACGAGCGGCAGGCGGCGGAGCAGGCGCGAGCGGGCGCGCCGGCGCGGGTCTATCTCGACCATAACGCCACCAGCCCCCTGCGGCCCGAGGCGCGCGCGGCCATGCTCGCGCTGCTCGACGCGCCGGGCAACGCCTCTTCCGTGCACAGCGAGGGGCGCTCTGCCCGCGCCGAGCTGGAGCGCGCGCGCGGCGCGGTGGCGACGCTGGTGGGCGGGCCGGCGCGCGGCGTGGTCTTCACCTCCGGCGCCACCGAGGCCATCTCCCTGGCGCTCCACCCGGATGTTGAGATCGGCGGCCGCCCGCACCGCTGCGACGTGCTGCTGGCGAGCGCGGTGGAGCATCCGGCGGTGCTGAAGGGCCATCGCTTCCCGGTAGCGGAGCGGGTGCCGGTGGACGTGGCCGGCCGCATCGACCTCGACGCTCTGGAGGCGCGCCTGCGCCACCACCGCGACGCCGGACGGCGCGCCATGGTGGCGCTGATGGCGGCCAACAACGAGACCGGCGTGCTCCAGCCCCTCGCCCAGGCGGCGCAGCTCGTGCATGCGTACGACGGGGTGGTGTTCTGCGATGCGGTGCAGGCGGCCGGGCGTGTGCCGCTGCACATGGGCGATCTGGATCTCGACCTCGTCGCCGTGTCCGCCCACAAGATCGGCGGGCCGCAGGGCGCGGGGGCGCTGGTGGCGGGGCGGGACGACACGCGGGTGGCGCCGCTGGTGGCCGGCGGCGGGCAGGAGCGCAACCGGCGCGCCGGCACCGAGAATGTCGCTGCCATCGCCGGCTTCGGCGCCGCCGCGGCCGTGGCCGCGCTGCGGGAGGATGCGGCGCGCCTCGCCGCCGCCCGCAGGCGGCTGGAGGGCGAGGTGCTGGCGCGCATTCCCGGCGCTTCCGTGGTGGGGGCGGCGGTGGAGCGGCTTCCCAATACCGCTCTTGTGGCTTTTTCCGGATTGCGCGCGGAAACGCTGGTGATTGCGCTCGATCTCGCCCACATAAGCGTGAGTGCCGGCTCGGCCTGCTCTTCGGGTAAGGTGGGCCCGTCCCACGTGCTGGAGGCCATGGGGCTTGATGCGGAGCGGGCGGCGGGCGCCATCCGCCTCTCGCTCGGCTGGTCGAGCGGCGAGGAGGATGTGGATAGGGCGGTGGAGGCCTTGCAAAAGGTCGTGCCGCAGGTGAGAGGCCGCGCGTCGCGGGCGGCCTGATGGGCCCCGGCCGCGGCCGGAGCCAGGGGATGCGTACTTGACCCGCGGGCCTTGACCCCGCGCGGGAGAGGAGAAGTGAAGATGTCTGCCGTCCAGGAGACCGTCGCGCAGGTGCGCGCGATCGATGTGGATCAGTACAAGTACGGGTTCGTGACGGACATTGAGAGCGAAAAGGCGCCCAAGGGTCTGTCAGAGGACATCGTGCGTTACATCTCGGCTCAGAAGAACGAGCCGGAATGGATGCTGGAATGGCGGCTCGACGCCTATCGCCGCTGGCTCACCATGGAAGAGCCCGTGTGGGCGCGGGTGAGCTATCCGAAGATCGATTTCCAGAGCTACTACTATTACGCGCGCCCCAAGGCGGCGCCCAAGTCCATCGACGAGATCGATCCCGAGATCCTCAAGACCTACGAGAAGCTCGGCATCCCCCTGCGCGAGCGCGACGCGCTGCTCGGCATCGAGGGCGCGGAGCGGCCGAAGGTGGCGGTGGACGCGGTGTTCGACAGCGTCTCGGTGGCCACCACCTTCAAGGCGGAGCTGGCCAGGGCGGGCGTCATCTTCATGCCCATCTCCGAGGCCATCCGCGAGCATCCCGATCTGGTGCGGAAATATCTGGGCTCGGTGGTGCCGGTGTCGGACAATTTCTACGCCACGCTCAACTCGGCAGTGTTCTCCGACGGCTCGTTCGTCTACGTGCCGCCGGGCGTGCGCTGCCCCATGGAGCTGTCCACCTACTTCCGCATCAATGAGAAGAACACCGGCCAGTTCGAGCGCACCCTCATCATCGCCGATGCGGGCTCCTATGTGAGCTACCTGGAAGGCTGCACCGCCCCCCAGCGCGATGAAAACCAGCTTCACGCCGCCGTGGTGGAGCTGGTGGCGCTGAAGGACGCGGAGATCAAGTATTCCACGGTCCAGAACTGGTACCCCGGCGATAAGGACGGCAGGGGTGGCATCTACAATTTCGTCACCAAGCGCGGCGATTGCCGGGGTGATAATTCCAAGATCTCCTGGACCCAGGTGGAGACCGGATCGGCCATCACCTGGAAGTATCCGAGCTGCATCCTGCGCGGCGACAATTCGCGCGGCGAGTTCTACTCGATCGCCATCTCGAACGGCCACCAGCAGGTGGATTCGGGCACCAAGATGATCCATCTCGGCAAGAACACGTCGAGCCGCATCATCTCCAAGGGCATCTCCGCCGGGCACTCGAACAACACCTACCGGGGGCTCGTCTCGGCCCACCGTAAGGCCGCCGGTGCGCGCAACTTCACCAATTGCGATTCGCTGCTCATCGGTGACGCCTGCGGCGCCCACACCGTGCCCTACATGGAGGCGAAGAACGCCTCCGCCGTGTTCGAGCACGAAGCGACCACCTCCAAGATCTCCGAGGACCAGCTCTTCTACTGCCTCCAGCGCGGGCTCTCGCAGGAGGAGGCGGTGGCGCTCATCGTGAACGGCTTCGTGCGCGATGTGCTGCAGCAGCTGCCCATGGAGTTCGCGGTGGAGGCGCAGAAGCTCATCGCCGTGAGCCTCGAAGGCTCGGTGGGCTGAGGGCCGGCGCCATTCCGCCCGGTTCGGCCTCGGGGCCGGCGGGCTTCCAACGGATGATGCCGCCCGCATAGGGCGGCACGGCGCGGCAGGCGGGCGCAGGGCGCCCCCCGCGACGAACACGCTTCAAGGACTGCGAGACATGCTCGAAATCAGGAACCTGCACGCCCGCATCGGCGGCAATGAGATCATCAAGGGGCTCGACCTCACGGTGCCGGCCGGGCAGGTGCACGCCATCATGGGCCCCAACGGCTCCGGCAAGTCCACCCTCTCCTATGTGCTCACGGGCAAGGAGGAGTACGAGGTCACCGACGGCTCCGTCACTTTCGAGGGCCAGGACCTGCTGGCGCTCTCGGCCGACCAGCGGGCGGCGGCGGGGGTGTTCCTCGCCTTCCAGTATCCGGTGGAGGTGCCCGGCGTCGCCAACATGACCTTCCTGCGCGCCGCCCTCAACGCCCAGCGCCGCACGCGCGGCGAGGAGGAGATCTCCACCCCCGATTTCCTGCGCCTCGTGAAGGAGAAGGCGCCCGCGCTCGGCATCTCCCAGGACATGCTGCGCCGGGGTGTGAACGTGGGCTTCTCCGGCGGCGAGAAGAAGCGCAACGAGATCCTGCAGATGGCGCTGCTCCAGCCCCGGCTGTGCATCCTGGACGAGGCCGATTCCGGCCTCGACATCGATGCGCTGAAGGTGGTGGCGGAGGGCGTGAACGCCCTGCGCGCGCCGGATCGCTCCATGCTCGTCATCACCCATTACCAGCGCCTGCTCGACCATATCGTGCCGGATGTGATCCACGTCATGCACAAGGGCCGCATCGTGCGTACGGGCGGCAAGGAGCTGGCGCTGGAGCTGGAGGAAACCGGCTACGCCGCCTACGGCGCGGACGCGGCGTGAGGACGACCCCATGAATGCCGACAATCGCAACGCCGGGAAGCTGAACGCCGAACAGGCGGGCCCCCGGCCCAAGCCCCCCGCGCGGACGGAGCTGCGCGCCCTGCGCACCCCCGCCGAGCAGGCCTTCATGGACATGCTGGCGGCCGCCCCCGCCACCGAGCCTGGCCGCGTGGGCGAGCTGCGCCGCGCGGCGGCCGCCGCCTTCGCGCAGAACGGGCTGCCCCACCGGCGGGTGGAGGAGTGGCATTATACCGACCTGCGGGCGCTGCTGCGCGCCGTGCCGCCCCGCGCGGCGGGCGCCTCGGTTCCGACGCGCGAGGCCGCGAGCTTTCCCGATGCGCTGCGCGTCACCATCTCCGACGGGCGGGTGGGCCCGCTGCCGGCCGAACTGCCGGAAGGCGTGACGCTGCTCTCCCTCGCCGATGCGCTGGCGGCGGACCATCCATTGTTGGAGCGCCTCGCAGGCGCCGCGCCCGCCTTCTACGATGCCCCCCTCGCCCTCAACACCGCCCTGCTCGACCAGGGCGTGGTGCTGCACGTGGCGGCCGGGGCGAAGGTGGCGCGGCCCATTCATGTGGCGCAGGTATTCGCCGCCGCCGATGCCGCCAGCGTCTTCACCCGCCTGCTGGTGGTGGTGGAGGAGGGGGCCGAGCTTTCCCTCATCGAGAGCTTCGAGGGCGCCTCAAGCGCAGCCTATCTCGACGATGCCGTCGTGGAGCTGCTGGTGGGCGACGGGGCGCGGGTGGACCATGTGCGCCTTCAGGCGGAAGGGGAGGGGGCGACCCACCTCGGCACGCTGGTGGTGGAGCTGGGCCGCGCGGCGCGCTACGACGCCTTCGTGCTCACCCTCGGCGCCGCGCTCTCGCGCCTCACGGTCCACGGGCGCTTCGCCGGCTCCGGCGCCCATATGGGCGTGCGCGGGGCGAGCCTGCTCTCGGGCCGGCGCCACGCGGACGTGACCCTGTTCCTGGACCATGCGGTGCCCGGCTGCGAGAGCCGGGAGCTGTTCAAGACCGTGCTGGCCGATGCCGCGCGGGGCGTGTTCCAGGGCAAGATCACCGTGCGGCCGGATGCGCAGAAGACCGACGGGCGCATGATGAGCCAGGCGCTGCTGCTCTCCGACGAGGCGGAGATGGACAACAAGCCCGAGCTGGAGATCTTCGCCGACGACGTGCAGTGCGGCCACGGCGCCACCGCCGGCGCGCTCGACGACAAGATGCTGTTCTACCTCATGTCCCGCGGCCTGCCGCGCGCCGAGGCGGAAATGCTGCTGATCCAGGCCTTCGCCGGCGAGGCGGTGGAGCATGTGGCGGACCCGGCGGTGCGCGAGGCACTGGTGGCGCGCATGGCGTGGTGGCTCGCCGGGCGGGCCGGCTAGGGCCCGCGGGGTCTCCCGTCTGGCCCCGGGGCAAAGCGCGAAGGCGTTGCGCGCGGCGTCGTTTGGGCGGATATGAAAGGTGGCCGCCGCTCGCGTGGCACCCCGCGCCCCCTGACGGCGCGCGGCGCCGACGGGCGCGGCCCGGTGCCTGACTCCCAAGGCCGTGGTGCCCGAGGCCGTTAGACCAAAGTTCGACATCTGGTCCCACATTTGGAAAATCGCCATACCGGCGCCCGGCCCATGGCACAGGATATGTTCGCATGACCGAGACCAAGGCTCACGAGACCGTTGCGGCGGCGGGCAACCTGCCGCAGGTTCACTCCAGCGTCCCGCAGGACGAGCTGTCGCGCCTCACCGACGGTATCGTGGACGCGCTGAAGACCGTGTTCGACCCCGAGATCCCCGTCGACATCTACGAGCTCGGGCTCATCTACAAGGTGGATATCGCCGACGACCGCTCGGTGGCGGTGGAGATGACGCTGACCACCCCCAACTGCCCGGCCGCCGCCTCGCTGCCGGGCATGGTGGAGAACGCCGTGGCGACCGTGCCGGGTGTCTCGGGCGTGAAGGTGGACATCACCTTCGATCCGCCCTGGGACCAGGGCCGCATGTCCGACGAGGCGCGGGCCACCTTGAACCTGTGGTGAGCGCCCGCCCATGGACCGGCCGCCGCTTCTCGACCGCGTGCTGGAAACAGGGCTCTATGTGGATGACCTCGCGCGCGCGGCGGCCTTCTACGAAGGCGTGATGGGCCTCTCGCCCATGCGGGCGGATGCGCGGTTCATCGCCTACCCTGTGGGCGGCACGGTGCTGCTGCTGTTCCTGCGCGGCGCGGCGAACGCGCCGGTGGAACTGCCCTTCGGCGGCACCATCCCGCCCCATGACGGCGCCGGACACGCGCATTTCGCCTTCTCGGCGACGGACGTGGAGCCCTGGCGGCGGCATCTTGAGGCCCACGGGGTCGTCATCGAGGGCGAGGTGCACTGGCCGCGCGGCGGCACGAGCCTCTATTTTCGCGACCCGGACGGCAACCTCGCGGAGATCGCCAGCCCCGGCCTCTGGACCAACTACTGAACGGAGAGGTGCGAGGGGCCCGGTGCGGGTGCCACCGTCGCGCCCCTGCTGTGCGCGTCCGCGGTTTCGCGCGGCCGGCAGGCCACCCTGCGGCCGTGTCCTCAATCACCGGCCCGACCTTCCGTAAGCCGGCCCGGCCGGCCGATGTCATCGGCCCCGATCCTCTGGCCGACCCCGAAAGATCAGCCCCAATGCCGCGCGGGCATGGCCGAGAGCCTGGGGGATGGCCCTGGGACTGGGCGTCAGGCAGTCACGGCAGCCTCGGCCAGCTCGGCGAGGGGAACCTGCTTGCTGGCGAAACGGGCTTCGATGTCGGCCACCATCAGCGGGCGACTGAACAGGTAGCCCTGGCCGAGGTCGCAGGAGCGCTTGCGCAGGAAGTCATACTGCGCCGCGGTCTCGATCCCCTCCGCCACCACCTCCATGCCGAGGGCCTTCGCCACGGCGATGATGGCGACGGTGATCTCCCCGTCCGCCCCCGACTGCGGCAGGTCGCGCACGAAGGAGCGGTCGATCTTCAGCTTGGAGATGGGGAAGCGCTTGAGGTAGCCGAGCGAGGAATAGCCCGTGCCGAAATCGTCGAGGGCGATGTGCACGCCCATGTGGGCGAGCTTCTGGCACTTCTGCTCGGCCGCCGCCCGCGCCTCGAACAGCATGCCCTCGGTGATCTCCACCTCCAGGCGCTCGGGGGGCAGGCCGGTGAGGCGTAGCACCTCGCGCACCCGGTCGCAGACGGTGTCGCGGCTGAACTGGCGGGGCGAGAGGTTGACGCCGACATAGTCGCAGACCATGCCCGCTTTCAGCCATTTCGCCATCTGGCGGCAGGCCTCCTCCAGCACCCAGTCGCCCAGCGGCACGATGAGGCCTGTTTCCTCCGCGAAGGGGATGAAGCGGTCCGGCGGCACCAGGCCGCGCGTGGGGCTGCGCCAGCGCACCAGGGCCTCGACGCTGCGGATATGCCCGGTGGTGAGATCGACGCAGGGCTGGTAGTGCAGCTCGAATTCCTGGCGTGCCAGGGCACGGCGCAGCTCCGCCTCCATCTCGATGCGGGCCTTGGCGGTGTCCGTCAGCTCGCGGGTGTAGAAGGCATAGGAGCCGCGCCCGTTGTTCTTGGCTTCGAACAGGGCGGAGTTGGCGTGCTGCACCAGCTTCTGCGCGTTGTCCGCATCTTCGGGATAGAGCGAGATGCCGACGCTTGCGCCTACGTAGACATCCTGCCCGTCCGGGGGGAACACATAGGGCGCGGCAAGCGCGGCGATGACGGTGCTGGCGGTGGCGGCCGCATCCTGCGGCCCCCTCACGTCGTCGACGATCACGAGGAACTCGTCCGCCCCGTAGCGGCCCAGGGTGGTGTTGGCACCGAGCACGCCGCGCATGCGGGCGGCGGCCATCTGCAGCACCTGGTCGCCCGCCACATGGCCATAGCTCTCGTTCACGGTCTTGAAGCGGTCGAGGTCCACGCACAGCACGGCGCAGCGCGCGGCCGGCCGCGTCACCGCGTGGTCGAGCAGGGAGGCGAGCAGGGTGCGGTTCGGCAGGTCGGTGAGCAGGTCGTAATGGGCGATGTGGTCGAGCTCGAACTCGCTGCGCTTGATGGCGGTGATATCGTGGAAGGCGCCCACATAGCTCTGCGGCGCGCCGTCGGCGTCGTAGACGGTGCTGATGACGAGCTGCTGCAGGAACACCTCGCCGTTCTTGCGCCGGTTCCAGATCTCGCCCTGCCAGCTTCCATTCTTCCGGATGGCGCCCCACATCTGCTTGTAGAAGGTGATGTCGTGGCGGCCGGAGCGCATGACATGCATGTTCATCCCCACCACATCGTGCTCTTCGTAGCCGGTGATGAGGGTGAAGGCGGGATTGACCGCGGAGATGGTGCCGCCGAGGTCGGTGACCACCAGCCCCTCGTTCGAGCTGACGAAGACGGCGGCGGCGAGCCGCAGGTGGCGCTCGGTGCGCCGGTCCTGCGTCACGTCGTCGAGCATGCCCACCACGCGTTCCACCATGCCGCTCCGGTCGCGCTTGGCGCAGCCGCGCAGGCGGTAGTCGTGATAGGTGCCGTCGGCGTGGAGCAGCCGCACGTCGGCCTGGAACAGGTCGTCCGTGGAGTTGCGCAGGCGGTGCCAGGCCTTGCGGAACACGGCCCGGTCTTCCGGATGCAGCAGCTCGCGCCACAGGCGCGTGAGGTCGAGCGGGCTGTCGGCCGGCAGGTCCAGCAGGGTGTAGCAGCGCTCCGAGAGGTAGATGCCGGGCCCGCGGCGGCGCCAGTCCCACACCCCCTGCTCGGTGCTGCCCACGGCAAGCTCGAACCGCTCCTGGCTTTCGAGCAGGGCGATCTCCTGCGCGCGGCGCACCGACATGTCGCGGGCAACCATGATGAAATAGTCCGGCTCGCCCTCGGGCGTACGGGCGAGGGAGGTGGTGCAGGCGAGCCAGACCTCGCTGCCGTCCTTGCGCACATGGCGCTGCTCGGTCTGCACGTTCGGCACGTCGCCGGCGATGAGGGCGCGCCAGATGCGGATGTCGTCGGCGCTCTCGTCCGGGCGGCGGATGCGCCCATAGTGCTGGCCGGCCAGTTCCTGCTTGGTGTAGCCGAGCAGGCTGCACAGGGTCTCGTTCACCTCGAGGAAGGTGTCGTCGAGCCCGACATGGGCGATGCCCACGGCCGCCTGCTCGAAGGTGGCGCGGAAGCGGATCTCGGCATGGTCGAGCGCCCGCGCCTGGGCGGTGATGCGGGCCGTCGCGCGCCGCTTGGCGCTTTCGGTGACCGCATAGCCGACGGCGAAGGCGAGCATGAGCGAGAGCCCGGCGACCGCGGTGGAAAGCGCGGCTACCATCTGCGCGTTGCCCAGCACTTCCTGGAGATCGGTTTTCGCCACCACATCGGCTGGCGTGCCTTCCAGCGGGCGGCGGAAGGCCAGCACCGGCTGCCCGAGGTGATCGGTACCGATGCCGATCTGCCTGCCGTCGGGGCTGGCGGCGAAATCGTAGGTGCGCCCGTCGATGGTCTCGGTGAGGGGGGGCGAATCGCTGCCCCGCTGGGGCGAGGTGATGATCCAGCGCCCGCCTTCGGCGGGGCGCATGAGGAAGACGTCGGTGGTGTTTGAGCCGCGCAGCGCGCCGGCGAGCAAAGGGTAGAGGAATTGCGAGGCAGAGGTCTCGCTCAGCAGCACGCCGGAGACGGGCCTGCCCGGCGCCTTCGCGTCGATGATGGGGGCCAGCACGCCGCTGCGGGTGTCGCCATCCCCGGAATCCCAGAGCGGCACGAACACCGGTTCGCGGGTTTCCGCCGCCTGACGGATGCCTCTCGTGATGCCGGGCGGAACCACCAGGCCCTTGGCGGTGGCAACCAGGGGGCGGCCGTCGAGGTCGAGCACCTGGAAGGCGCTGAAATCGAAGGCGGATGTGGAATGCTCGAGCAGCAGGCGCGCCTGTTCCCGGCCTGAGGTGTCGGGCTCCGTCGCGCCGGCGAGGGCGGGCATGCCGGCAATGGCCTGGGTCGCGGCGGTCCGCAGGGCACGCTGTCGCAGCAGGGTCTGGTTCTGCACCTCGGTGAAGCCGGCGAGGTAGCGGCGGTTGTCGCTGATGAGACGCTGGGAGGCGGTCTCGTAGGTGTAGGCGATGCCGGCGATGACCGCGATGCTGAGCACCAGCGAGGCGATCGCCATGTGTACCAGCTTGGGCTGGAGCGCGCGCGCGCGCCCTTCCGCGCCGCCCGTGCGTTGCAGCGCCAGCAGCAGGAGCGGCGCCGAGAAGGCCACGAACAGGGCGTTGCGGTAAGGGGAGATCACGGCGGCCGTGTCCGCCCCGAGGAGGCGGGCGAGAAACATGTCGGGGAGGAGCAGCCAGATGCCCGCGATGACCACGTATGCGATCGTCAGGCCCAGGCTTTGACTGCGGATAAGCATCTCGTACTCGAACTCTCGATCAGCGGGACAGTGCCGGCCCCGGGGAACACGGGGGCGGGCCGGCAAATACCGGATTCCGGGGTTCCCCTCTAGCCGCTGCCGGCGTGCACCGCCGCGGCGGGACGATGCCTTGCCGTGGCCGGTGCGATCCACCATCTAGGGGATAAGGATCGCCCCAGGCTGTGGGGCGCGAGCTGGAGAGCGTTCATGAGCGAGGTTTCCCCGCCGGCCGAGGGCCAGCGTCCGACCGAGGGCAGGCGTCCACGTCCACCGGTTCTCCGCATCACCGACGCTGCCGCCGCGCGCCTGAAGGAGCTTCTCGCCGCCGCCGAGCGGCCCGGCGACGCGGTGCGACTGGGCGTGGCCAATGGAGGCTGCGCCGGGATGTCGTACACCATGGAATATACTCACGACACCGGCCCCTTGGATACCGTCGTCGAGGATAAGGGCGTGCGGGTGGTGATCGATTCGAAGGCCCTGCTGTTCCTGCTGGGAACCGAGATGGACTTTAAGGTGGACAAGCTGGCCGCCCAGTTTGTCTTCAACAATCCGAATCAGGTTTCTTCCTGCGGTTGTGGCGAGTCGGTTTCGCTGACCCCGGCGGACCCCTCGACTTACGCCCAATCCTGAGGCATTCCCGTCCGGCCGGGCGCGATGCGGACGTGGCGGAACTGGTAGACGCAAGGGACTTAAAATCCCTCACCTCCGGGTATGCGGGTTCGATCCCCGCCGTCCGCACCACGCCCCGGCGCGCGGGAGCGCCTCTCCCGTGGGCCTTCGGGCTGCTCCAGCGGCTTCCGGGGGCATCGTGCGCAAGGCATCTCGGCCGCAGAGAGGCGTGGAGTGCTGTGCGCGGCATTCGCCACTCTGGACGGAATGCTGTCTGCGTGAAAGACGTTCCGAAAATCCATCTGGAGTTGTGCCTCCGGGAGCCCATATCCCGCCGGTGCGAGGCGCCCCCGGCGTCGCGGAGGGCGCGGTGGCGTCAGCGCATCTGCTGGGCCCGCGCCACATGGTCGCGCAGCTCCTGCAACGAGGAGAAGCGCACCACGCCATCGGGCAGCTCGGCCTGGATGGAGCCGTCCGAATACAGCGTATAGGCCATTCCGCCGACGATGCCGGACTTGAGGATGCGCGGTTCCTCGGGCGACGCAGCGGCCTGGGGTTCCGCAGCCGGCGCTTCAGGGGCGGCCGGCGTGGCGGCCTCCGTCTCCGGCGCGCGGGGCTCTGTGGCGCGGGTTTCCGCTTCACGCGGTTCCGTGGCGCGCGGCTCGGGCGGGCGGGGGCCGCGCGGCGCGGGCTGCTCCAGGCCGGCGCGCAGGCGTGGCGGCAGGGGCGCGCGCGGTTCCGCCGGCGTGGCGGCGGGCGTCTCGCCGCGGCGCTCCAGCCGCTCGCGCCGCGCCTGGACCATGGGGTCCTCCGCCGGCGCCGGCTGGGCGGCACGCGGGGGTTCCGGCGCTGCGGGCTCGGCGGGCTTGGCCTCGTCCGCCGGCAGGCGTGGCGCGCGCAGTTCCGGCTTCATCCGCTCGCGGGCGGTCATGAGCTTCATTTCAGGCGCTGGAGCGCCGATGCCGCGCTTGTCGCCCATGGCGGAAAGGTCGCGGGCGGGGCCCTCCGGCGTGGGCTCGGCGGCGCGGGCCTGCGCGGACGGCGCCTCCGCGGACGGCGCTTCCGTGGCGGCGGGCGCTGCGGCCTTGCCGCGCCGGGACGGCGCGGGTTCTGCGGCTGGCTCAGCCTCGGCTGCGGGCGCCTCGGCGCTGTCTCGGCCGATCACGGCCTCGACGCGCCGGGTCAGGCGCTCCATCTGGCGCAGCACCAGCCCCATGGCGGTGATGACGAACCCGCCCGAGGCCGCCACCGCGCCGGTGGTGATGAGCGTGTTGCCGAAGGTCGATACGAAGATGGAAATGCCGAGCGCGATGACCGAGAGGCCCGAGAGCGCGATCAGTATGCCGAGAAGGACCAGAAACCACCACATCCCGCTACCCCACTCCGCTGTGCCGGCCGCGCGCGTCCCGAAGAGACCGGTGGCCGGATGCCCCTTTGCAGTCCATCCGGACAGGACGCCAGGGAGGCGTCGCATCCAGAAAATTGGCGAGATCAAGGTTGTTTGAGGAACGACCCCGCCCTATCTAGTTCGCAGCTCGGTCGCTCCGCATCTCCCGCCCGGTCGGGACCTGCGATCTGGCGCCGAGTGTGTGCCGGATCGTTTGCGGAGATGTTTCATGTCCTTTACGCTGCCCGACCTGCCTTACTCCTACGATGCTCTCACCCCGTACATGTCGCGTGAGACCCTGGAGTACCATCACGACAAGCACCATCTCGCTTATGTCAATAATGGCAACAATCTCCTAAAGGGAACTGAATTTGAAGGGAAATCCCTTGAGGAGGTGGTGAAGGGCTCCTACGGCAAGAATGCCGCGCTCTTCAACAACGCCGGCCAGCACTATAACCACCTGCATTTCTGGAACTGGCTGAAGCCGAACGGCGGCGGCGCCATTCCCGGCGAGCTGGAAAAGAAGATCATCGCCGACATCGGCTCGGTCGAGAAGTTCAAGGAAGACTTCATCGCCGCCGGTGCCAGCCAGTTCGGCTCGGGCTGGGCCTGGCTGTCCGTCAAGGACGGCAAGCTCGAGGTCTCCAAGTCTCCCAACGGCGAGAACCCGCTGATCCACGGCGCGACCCCCATTCTGGGCGTCGACGTGTGGGAGCACTCCTATTACATTGATTATCGCAATCGCCGTCCCGACTACCTGAAGGCTTTCGTGGACCACCTGGTAAACTGGGACTACGTGGCCGAGCTGTACAGCAAGGCCATCTGATCCGGCAGGATAAGGGGGAGCGCCGCGGCCGTCGTGCCGGGGCGCTCCCTTTCTTTTGGCAGGGCGCCCGTCAGATCCAGCGCAGGCGCCGGAAGGCCCACAGGAAGAACAGGCCAAGCAGTACCAGGATCACCGTCACGATCCAGAAGCCCTCGCCGTCCTGGGAGCCGGGGATGCCGCCCACGTTCATGCCGAACATGCCGGAGATGAGGGTGAGCGGGGCGAACACCACCGTCACCACCGCCAGCACCAGCATGGACTGGTTCATCTGCTCGGCCCGGCGATCCACCATCTGGTCGCGGATGACGGCGGCGCGCTCGCGCACACTGTCGAGCTCTTCCGTGAAGCGGGTCACGCGGTCGGCAGCGTCGCGCAGGCGGTTGCGGTCCTTGGGGCCGAGCCAGGAATCGTCCTCCAGGGAGAAATGGTTGAGCGCCTCGCGCTGGGGCGCGATGTGCCGGCGCAGCTTGATGGCGACCCGCCGGAGGATGGCGACCTTGGGCAGCAGCACCGAGCTTTCGAGCCGCGCGACATCGTCCTCCAGGTCGTCGGCCTCGTCGATGAGGCTGTTCACCACCGCGTCCATCCGGTCCACGAGGCGCATGGAGAGCTCGGCCACGAACTCGCCCTGGGTGCGCGGGCAGCGGCCGCGCTTGAGCATGTCCTCGTAATCGGCGATGGCGGAGAGGGCCTCGTGCTGCACCGAGATGATGCGCTTGGCATCCACCCACAGGTGCACGGTGATGAGTTCCTCCGGCAGCGCATTGCGCTGCAGGTTGATGCCGCGCAGGGAAAGCAGGGCGCCGTCCGCGAACACGGCGCAGCGCGGGCGGGCCTCCGCCTCCACCAGCGCCTCGATGGCGGAGGGGTCGATGCCCGATTTCTGCCGCAGCCACTCTTGGGGCGCGCGTTCGAGGTGGCGGAAGTGCAGCCACACGAAGCCCTGCTCGGGAATCGGCGTGTTGAGGATCTCGTTCCAGCCGATCTGGGTGGCTGCGCCCTTGCCGTCGAAGGACCAGGCGGAGAGCAGGCCTTCGGTTTCGAGACCGTTCATGGGCAATCCGTTCGGGCAATCAGTTTCAGGACGGGTTTCCGCCCCTTCCTGGCATGACTGCACGACGCGGAGAAGTCGGTCTCGCTACGGCAGGGGCTCCGCCGCGGGGATTATCTCGGCACGCCGTTGATGACGAACAGCGCATTCAGGAACTGGTCCGGCGGAAACTTGCCGAAGGTGCGGGCGTAGATGTCGCGGATGCGCTCGGTTCGGTAGAGGTCGGCCAGCGTCGTATCCACCAGCAGGCGGAAGGCCTGGTCGCCGCGCGGCAAGGCGAGGGCGTAGGTCTCGAAGGTGAAATACTGGTCCGACAGCGAGAGCGACTTGGCATAGGGGCTGTTGGTGACGAGGTAGAACAGGATCCCCCGGTCGCCGAAATAGGCGTCCAGCTTGCCGTCGGCCAGCATCTTCAGGCCCTGGGGGTGGTCGTCCACGGCCACCACGTCCGCCTTCACGCCCATCTGCGCGAGGGTGGAGCGCAGGGTCTCCTCGGTGGTGGTGCCCTTCAGCACGCCCACCTTGCGGCCGGCGAGATCCTCCAGCCCCTTCACCGGCGTGCCGCGGGTGACGACGCTGGCGCCGTCGATGAAGGTGGGCAGGGAGAAGTCCACCAGCGCGCGGCGCGACATGGTCATGGAGGTGGGCTCGCACAGCACGTCCACCCGCCCGTCGTGCACCGCCTGGAGCCGGTCATCGGCGGAAACCCGCACATATTCGATGTTGAGCTTGGGCAGCTTCAGCGCCTTCTGCACGCCCGCCGCCACCTCGCGGCACAGGTCCACCACATAGCCGGCGGGCTTGCCGTCGGCGGCGGCGTAGGAATAGGGCGGGGCGGACTGGCGATAGCCGATGCGGAAGGCCTGGCTCTGGGCCACCCGGTCCAGCGTCTGCGCCGCCACCGGCAGCGCTCCCGCCGGCAGCAGCACCGCCACCGCCACGGCCAGCAGCCGCTTCGCAAGAGCCCTCATGTCTTCCCCCGTTCCCGAAAGCGCGATGGGTCCGGATGCTGCCATCTCGGCAGGCAAAAGGCTACCCGCCTCCCCGGCGCGACATCGTGGCGGCTCTCTGCCGCGTGAAGTCCGCGCACAGGCTGTGCTATGTCTAATTGTATATAGCATTGCGCCCCGGCCGCTGGGGCGTCGAGGGGATGATTTTCATGACCGCATTGCTTTCCCGCCGGCAGATGCTCGGCGCCATGGCGTCCACGGGCCTCGCCGCGTTCGGCGCCGGCGGCCTCTCGCGGGCCTTCGCCAAGCCGGCCGAGGGGCTCGAGATTCTCGGTGCGCCCAATGGCTCCACCATCGTCCTGGTGCGCCTCCTGGCCTCCGGCGGGCTCGATGCCGCCGCCCCCGGCGCCACCTTCCGCCTGTGGCGCGACACCGATGACCTGCGCGCGGCCATCGTCTCCGGCCGCACCCGTCTTTTCACCACCCCCACCCACGTGCCCGCGAACCTCGCCAACCGCGGCCTGCCGCTGAAGCTGTTCGCCATCCTCTCCATGGGCCACCTCACGGTGGTGAGCGCGGACGAGAACATCAAGGACCTGAAGGATCTCGCCGGCAAGGAGGTGCTGGGCTTCTTCCGCAACGACATGCCGGACCTCGTCTTCCGCGCCTGCCTGAAGGGCGCCGGCATGGACCCGGACAAGGACGTGACGCTCACCTACGTGCAGACCCCCATGGAGGCGGCGCAGATGCTCGCCGCCGGGCGCGCCACCACCGCCGTGCTCTCCGAGCCGCCGGCCACCGCCGCCATCATGATGGCGAAGCACGCCGGCAAGAGCCTCTATCGCGCGGTCAATCTGCAGACCGTGTGGCGGGAGCAGCACAACGGGCTCGGCCTGCCCATGGCCGGCATCGCCGTGCACGAGAAGCTTCTGGAGGACAATCCGGAGGTGGTGGCGGCCCTGCGCACCGGCCTCGTGCCCGCCAAGGACTGGGTGCTGGCCGACAAGGCCGCCGCCGGCGAGCTGGCGCAGGAAAAAATGGGCATGAAGGCGCCCGTATTCGCCGCCTCGCTCGACCACTTCAACGTGGTCGCCACCGGCGCCAAAACGTTGAAGCCCGGCCTCGTCGCCTTCTATGAGACGATCCTGTCCATGCAGCCGGACGCCCTGGGCGGCAAGCTGCCGCCGGACGACTTCTACCTGGACATGTGAGGCGGCAGACATGCATGCGCGCCTGCGGGGGCGGTCGAGGGGGAGCCGTGCCGCCCGCTTCGGGTGGGGGGCGCTGGGCGTGCTCGCGCTGCTGGCCGCGTGGCAATGGGGGCACTACGCCCTCGGCCCGTTCGTGCTGCCGTCGCTGCAGGAGACCGCGCGGGCGCTCTGGCGCCTGGTCGCGGAAGGACTGGCGCTGCCCGCGCTCGCCGCCACCGCCGGCCATGCGCTCGGCGGCTTCCTGGCGGGCGGGGCCGCGGGCCTGGCGCTGGGCCTTGCCGGCGGCCTCGTGATGCCGGTGGGCGCCATGGCCGCGCCGGTGCTCGTCATGATCCTGGGCACCCCGCCCATCGCCTGGGTGGTGCTGGCGCTCCTGTGGTTCGGCCCCGGCGGCGGGGCGCCGGCCTTCACGGTGGCGGTCACGGCGGCGCCCATCGTGTTCCTCGCCGCGCTCCAGGGCGTGCGCAGCCGCGATCCGCGCCTCGACGAGATGGCGCGGGTCTACCGCGCGCCCGCGCGCCTGCGGGCGACGGACCTCATATTGCCCGCCCTGGCGGACCATCTGGTGCCGGCCTTCGCCACTGCGCTCGCCTTCTCCTTCAAGGTGGCTGTCATGGCGGAGGTGCTGAGCGGCTCCGACGGCGTGGGCGGCGGCATCGCCAATGCGCGGGCCTATCTCGATCTGGCCGAGACCATGGCGTGGATCGTGCTCGTGGTGGCGTTCCTGCTGCTGGCGGACGCGGTGCTGCTGGCGCCCCTGCGCGGCTGGCTCGCGGCCCGCGACGGCGCCTCCGCCGCCGTGCCCATGGCGGGAGGCTGAGCCATGCTGCGCTTCGAGGGGGTGGGCCTCGCCTTCGCCGACGGCGTGGTGCTCGACCACGTCGATCTCGAGGTGCGGCCCGGCGAGCTGGTGGTGCTGATCGGCCGCTCCGGCTGCGGCAAGACCACGCTGCTGCGCCTCGCCGCCGGCGCGCAGGCGCCGAGCGCGGGCACGCTGCGCAACGGCTTTGCCAATCTCACCATGGTGTTCCAGGAGCCGCGGCTGCTGCCTTGGGCCGATGCGCTGGACAATGCCGCCTTCGGCCTCAAGGCGCGCGGCATGCCCCGCGCCGCCCGGCGCGCGGCGGCCGCCGACATCCTCCTGCGCTTCGGCTTCTCGCCGGCCGATCTCGCCAAGCGGCCGTCCATGCTCTCCGGCGGCATGCAGCAGCGCGTGGCCATCGCCCGCGCGCTCGCGCCCGCGCCGGACCTCGTGCTGATGGACGAGCCCTTCTCCGCGCTCGACGTGGGCCTGCGGCAGGAGCTGCAGGCCCTGGTGCGGCGGGAGGTGGAGCGGGCGGGCACGGCGGTGCTGTTCGTCACCCACGATCTGGCGGAGGCCGTGCGCCTCGCGGACCGCATCGTGGTGCTGTCCCCACGCCCCGCGCGGATGATGGCGCAGGTGCCGCAGACCCCCGCCAGCGACCCCGGCGACGTCTATGCCGCCGCCGCCGCCCTCATGCGCCGGCCCGAGGTAGCGGCGGCCCTGGCCGCGCCTGCTGCCGTGGTGCGTGATGAGGGCGTGTCCTTGCCATCGGTGCAGGTCGCGCCGGTGGCCGGGGAATGAGGCGGGGCGCTGCGACGCTTCATTCTCCTGGTTGTGGTCCTTGCCGCCGCCCTTATGCGCCGGCGCGCGGTGGCGGCGGCCTTGGCCGCGCCTGCTGCCGTGGTACGAGATGAGGGCGCTCCCCTGTCATCGGCGCAGGTCGCGCCGGTGGCCAGGAAATGAAGCGGGGCGCTGCGAAGCTTCATGCCCTTGGTAGTGGTCCTTGGTCGGCCTCCAGCAGGTCTCGCCCGAACGCGGCGTGGGCGCGATCATCGGCCCACGCGCCGGGCCCACGGGAACGATGCCCGCCGGCCCTGGCCTTACTCCTCCGCCGCCCGGCTCGCGCGCACGCGCTCCACGAAGCGAGAGACCGCATCCTGCTCCAGGGTGCGCTGGATGGCCTTGGCCGCCACCACTCCATCGGCCATGGAGGTGACGCAGCACGGGTGCATGCGCTGGGCGATCTCACCGATGGCGTAGAGGCCGGGAATGGAGGTCTGGCAGTCCGGGTCGGTCTCCACGAAGCCGCGCGCGGTGCGGGCGAGGTCGAGGTGGGCGGCATAGGGCAGGTAGGGCTCCCAGCCGTAGAGCACCACCAGCCGGTCATAGGGGCGGCTCGCCACCGCCGGGCGCTCCGGCTCCACGTGGTAGGAGCCGATGCGCACGTCGTTGGCGGGCACCTTTTCCAGGAACTCGCGGCGGGCGCGGATGGTGCGGGCATAGATGTGCACCGCCGCCGCGCCGCGCTTGCGCACGAACATGTAGTTCTCGAAGGCGTTGTCGCCGCCGCCGAGGATGGCCACCTCCTGGCCCTCGAAGGCGGCGTTGAACATGGTGCGGCCGGGGCCGATGAGCACTTGCTCGGAGGCCGCGAGCCCGCCCTTCACCGGCCGCACCCCGCTCGCGAGCACGGCGGTGCGGGCGAACACCATGGCGCCGCTGGTGGTGGTGGCGCGGAAGCCGCCGTCGATCCGGTCGAGTGCGCTCACCCCCTCGCCCAGGCGGCACACGATGTCATGGGCGAGAACGTGGCGATGGATGTCGCTCGCCACCTCGTAGCCGGTGCGGTCGGGGGCGGAGGCGATCCATTCGTTGGGGTAGGGGTTGTCGTTCTGCAGCCCGCCCAGGGCCGCCCTGCGCTCGATGAGGCAGGGGCGGAAGCCCAGCATCTTGAGCCACAGGGCGCAGGAGGCGCCGGCGGGTCCGCCGCCTATGATGACCGCGTCGAACATGCCCCGGTTCGTCCACCCCCTCGGTTGCCCTCACGCGGCCGCCTGCTGCATTGCATCATCGGCCCGCCCAGCGCCGGACGGGGCTCGCTCCGTCGCGGCACGGGCCAGGCCGGATACCCATGAGAACGCCCACGGGCCGTTGGCATTAGGACTGCTGGATGCGACCGGCGCAAGAGGCCCCCGGGGGCGGCTCAAGGGGAACCGGTGCGACCTCAGCGCTCAGCGAAGGCCTTTTCGATCACATAATGGCCGGGCTCGGACTGGCTGCCTTCCTTGAAGCCCCGCTCCTCCAGGATGGCCACCGTGTCCTTCAGCATCGCCGGGCTGCCGCACAGCATGAAGCGGTCTTCCTCCGGCGACATCACGGGCAGGCCGATGTCGGAGAAGAGCTTGCCGGAGGTCATGAGCTCCGTCAGCCGGCCCTGGTTGCGGAAGGGCTCGCGGGTGACGGTGGGGTAGTAGATCAGCTTCTTCTTCACCTCTTCGCCGATGAACTCGTTCTGCGGCAATTCCTTGGTGAAGAAGTCCTCATAGGCCAGCTCGGCCACCGTGCGGGTGCCGTGGACGAGGATGATGTTCTCGAAACGCTCGTAGGCGTCCGGGTCCTTGGTGACGGAGAGGAAGGGCGCGAGGCCGGTGCCCGTGGAGAGCAGGTACAGCCGCTTGCCGGGCAGGAGGTTGTCCTGGATGAGGGTGCCGGTGGGCTTGCGCCCGACCAGGATCTTGTCGCCCACCTTGAGGTGCTGGAGGCGCGAGGTGAGCGGGCCGTTCTGCACCTTGATGGAGAAGAACTGGAGGTCTTCCTCGTAATTGGCGCTGGCCATGGAGTAGGCGCGCAGCAGCGGGCGGCCGTCCACCAGCAGGCCGATCATGGCGAACTGCCCGTTGAGGAAGCGGAAGCCGGGATCGCGGGTGCAGGTGAAGGTGAAGAGGCGGTCGGTCCAGTGGTGGACGCTCTTCACGGTTTCTTCGTTGAAGTTGCTGCTCATCTCAAGATCCGGCGGGCTTCGTCAGGAATGCCGCGGCGCAGCCTACAGGATGCGTGCGGTGCGAAAAAGTGCGGCGGCGTGTCCGCGCGGGAGCACGCTGTCGTCGTCAGCTCGCGGCCGGGGCCTCGGCGAGCAGGGTGTCCACCACTTCGGCCACGCGCTCCTGCCAGGGCGCCGCGCGCAGGCCGAAGGTGCGCTGGAACAGGTCGCTGGCGAGCCGCGAATTGGCCGGGCGCTGCGCCGGGGTGGGGTAGTCGGCGGTGGTGATGGGCGCCACCTCCGGCGTGCGGCCCAGGCGCGGGCCCGCCACGCGCACGATCTCGGCGGCGAAGCCGTGCCACGTGGTCGCCCCGTCGCCGGCGAAATGATAGGTGCCCCAGCGCGCCTCACCCGCCACCGCCGCTGCGGCGGCGGTGAGCAGAGCCTCGGCGAGGTCGTGCGTGGCGGTGGGGCAGCCGTGCTGGTCGGCCACGATGGTGAGCCGGTCGCGCTCGCGCGCGAGGCGCAGCACCGTCTTCAGGAAGTTGTGGCCATGGGCGCCGTAGACCCAGGACGTGCGTACGATGATGTGCCGCTCCGTCGCCGAGCGCACCGCCGATTCGCCCGCCGCCTTGGTGCGGCCGTAGACGCCGATGGGCGCCACCGGGTCCTGCTCCACATAGGGCGCGGGCTTGGTGCCGTCGAACACGTAGTCGGTGGAGACGTGGATGAAGGGGGTGCGATAGCGCTCGCAGCGCTCGGCGATATGGGCCGGGGCGAAGGCGTTGATGCGGGCGGCGATTTCCGGCTCGCTCTCGGCCTTGTCCACGGCGGTGTAAGCGGCGGCGTTCACCACCACGTCGGGCCGGTGGGCCTCCAGGGCCCGCGCCACGGCGGCGGGATCGCAGATGTCGAGGGCGGTGTGGTCGAGCCCGGTGAGCTCCACCCCGCGGGCGGAGGCGCGATCGGTGATCTCGCGGCCGAGCTGGCCGCCGGCGCCAAGCAGCAGGATGCGCATCAGGAAGCCTTCCGTTCCGGCGCGAGGCCGAGCCGCTGGCCCTGGTAGCGCTGCCGCAGCGGCTCCCACCAGGCGCGGTTGTCGAGATACCACTGCACGGTGTCGGCGATGCCGCTCTCGAAGGTGTGGCGCGGCGACCAGCCCAGCTCGGTGTTGAGCTTGGAGAAGTCGATGGCGTAGCGCGCGTCGTGTCCCGGCCGGTCGGCCACGAAACGGATCAGCCGCTCGCGCGGGCCGGCGGCATCGGGCACCTTGGCGTCGAGGGCGGCGCAGATGGTGCGCACCACGTCGATGTTCCGCCGCTCGCTGGCGCCGCCGACGTTGTAGCTCTCGCCCGGCCGCCCGCGCGTGGCGATGGTGAACAGGGCCTCGGCGTGGTCCTCCACGAACAGCCAGTCGCGCACGTTCTCGCCGGTGCCGTAGACCGGCAGCTCGGCGCCCTCCAGGGCATTGAGGATCACGAGCGGGATCAGCTTCTCGGGGAAGTGGTAGGGGCCGTAATTATTGGAGCAGTTGGACATCACCGCCGGCAGGCCATAGGTGTGGTGCCAGGCCCGCACCAGATGGTCGGAGGCCGCCTTGGAGGCGGAGTAGGGCGAGTTCGGCGCATAGGGCGTGTCCTCGCGGAACAGGCCCTCCGGCCCGAGGCTGCCGAACACCTCGTCGGTGGAGATGTGGTGGAAGCGGAAGGCGGCCTTCTCCGCGTCCGGCAGGCCGCGCCAATAGGCGAGCGCCTCCTGCAGCATCACGAAAGTGCCGGTCACGTTGGTATCGATGAAGGCGGCGGGCCCGTCGATGGAGCGGTCCACGTGGGATTCGGCCGCCAGGTGCATCACGAGCTGCGGGCGGAACGCGGCGAGCGCGGCGCGCACGGCCTGGGCGTCGCAGATGTCCGCCTTGAGGAAGCGGTGGCGCGGATTGTCCGCCACCGGCGCCAGGGAGGCGAGGTTCCCCGCGTAGGTCAGCTTGTCGAAGGTGAGCGCCTCGTGCCCGAGGCCCACGACATGCCGCACCACCGCCGAGCCGATGAAGCCCGCGCCACCCGTGATCAAGATCCGCATCTGCCGTCACGCCCCTTCGTTGATCGCGCGTCCCTATACACCATCGCGCGCGCAAAAGCATTTGCGCGCGCCGCTCGCGGGCCTCAGCCGACGGCGATGGCCTTGCCGCTGGCGCCCCACTCGGTCCAGGAGCCGTCGTAGAGCGCCAGGGGGCGCTTGCCGATGCTCTCCAGCGCCAGCCACAGGATGGCAGCCGAGACGCCGGAGCCGCAGGAGGTGATGACCGGCCGCGAGAGATCGAGCCCGGTGGCCTCCACGATGGTGCGCACCTGCTCGGGCGGCAGCAGGCGCCCGCCTTCCACCACGCGGCCGTGGGGCAGGTTGAAGGCGCCGGGCATGTGGCCGGAAGGCAGCCCCTCGCGCGGCTCGGGCGCCTCGCCGCGGAAGCGGGCCTCGGCGCGGGCGTCGAGCACCTGGGCGCTGCCGGCGGCGAGCGCCCGTTCCACGGTGTTGATGTCCGCCACCATGGAATGGTCGAGGCGCGCGGTGAAGGTGGCGGGCGCGCGCCGCGCCGGGCCGCTTTCCACCGGCCGCTCCTCGGCCAGCCACTTGGGCAGGCCGCCGTCGAGGATCATCACCTCCTGGGCGCCAAACACCCGGAAGGTCCACCACACGCGCGGCGCGGAGAACAGGCCGAGGCTGTCGTAGACCACGATGCGCAGTCCGTCGCCGATGCCGAGCGCGCCCGCTGCTTGGGCGAAGGCGTGCGGGCCCGGCAGCATGTGCGGCAGCGAGGTGGAATGGTCGGCGATGGCGTCGATGTCGAAATGGACGGCGCCGGGAATGTGCTGCGCCTCGAACTCGGCTGCGCCGCTGCGGCCGGAGTTCGGCATGTGCCAGGAGGCGTCCACCACGACGAGATCGGGCGCGCCGAGGTTGGCGGCGAGCCACTCGGTGGACACGAAGGCGGGGGTGTCGGCCATGGCACATGCTCCTCTTGGGTGGCCCCGGCGGGGGCGACCGGCAGGTTGTAGCGCGCCGGGCGCGGCCCATGGGCGGGCCCGGCGGCGCTCATCCACAGGCCCGGCGTCGCAGGGCGTTGGGGCATTTTCCCGCGGTGTGTGGGGCGGTTCGCGTGAAGAAAATGCGTGATATCAACAAACTAGAGTGGATTTTGCAGCAATGCGCGCAAGGGACGCCCTAGAGGAAGACGCTGGGCACCTCGGTCTTGCGCTCCAGCCACGCCGGCACCGGCAGGCTCTTGGAACGCAGGAATTCCGGATTGAACAGCTTCGACTGGTAGCGCGTGCCGTAGTCGGCGAGGATGGTCACGATGGTGTGGCCCGGCCCCATCTCCCTGGCGAGACGGATGGCGCCCGCCACGTTCACGCCCGAGGAGCCGCCCACGCACAGGCCCTCGTGCTCCAGCAGGTCGAACACGATGGGCACCGATTCCGTGTCGGGGATCTGGAACGCGAGGTCCACCGGTGCGCCCTCCAGGTTGGCGGTGATGCGCCCCTGGCCGATGCCTTCCGTGATGGAGGAGCCCTCGGCCTCCAGCCTGCCGGTGGTGTAATAGGAATAGAGCGCGGCGCCGGGCGGATCGGCGAGGGCGATCTTGATGTTGCTGTCGCGCTCCTTGAGGGCGATGCCGATGCCGGCGAGGGTGCCGCCCGAGCCCACCGCGCACACGAAGCCGTCCACCTTGCCGCCGGTCTGCTCGTAGATCTCGGGGCCGGTGGTGTCGATGTGGGCCTGCCGGTTGGCCACGTTGTCGAACTGGTTGGCCCACACCGCGCCGTTGGGCTCGCTCCTGGCGAGGGCCTCGGCGAGGCGGCCGGAATATTTCACGTAGTTGTTGGGGCTGGAATAGGGCGCCGCGGGCACCTCCACCAGCGTGGCGCCGGCGAGCCGCAGCATGTCCTTCTTTTCCTGGGACTGGGTCTCGGGAATGACGATGACCGTGCGGAAGCCGAACGGCGCCGCCACCAGCGCGAGGCCGATGCCGGTGTTGCCGGCGGTGCCTTCCACGATCACGCCGCCCGGCCGCAGCTCTCCACGCGCGATGGCGTCCCTGATGATGCCGAGGGCGGCGCGGTCCTTCACGGATTGTCCGGGATTGAGAAATTCCGCCTTGGCGAGGATCTCGCAGCCGGTTTCCTCCGAGGCGCGCTTCAGGCGAATGAGGGGCGTGTTGCCAATGGATTCCACAAGACCGTTACGGATCATGATCGAGTAAGCCCTTAAACAAAGTAGGCTCAGCCTATATCGCTAAGGATGGCTGTATCAAGTCAATTTATCCGATATTATTTCGTGGATTTGAGCGCGAGCAGCGCCCGCTCTCGTGCGGCGGCGTGGTCCACGAGGGGGTGCGGATAGGTGCCGCCGAGGGTGATGCCGGCCCGCCGCAGGGTGGCGGGGTCGGCGGTCCAGGGCTTGTGGATCACGCTTGCCGGCAATTGCGCCAGCTCGGGCACGAAGCGGCGCACGTAGGCGCCGTCGGGGTCGAACTTCTCGCCCTGGATCACCGGGTTGAAGATGCGGAAGAAGGGCGCGGCGTCGAGGCCGGTGCCCGCCACCCACTGCCAGCTCGCCGGGTTGCTGGCGGGGTCGGCGTCCACCAGCGTGTCCCAGAACCAGGCCTCGCCCGCGCGCCAGTCGATCAGGAGGTGTTTGGCGAGGAAGGAGGCGACCACCATGCGCACGCGGTTGTGCATCCAGCCGGTCTGCCACAGCTCGCGCAGCCCCGCGTCCACCAGGGGATAGCCGGTCTGGCCGCGCTGCCATGCCTTCAGCTCGCCGGGGCACTCGCGCCATGGGAAGGCATCGAAGGCGGGCTGGATGTTGCGGCGGGCGATATCCGGTTCCGCCGCCAGCAGGTGGTGGCTGAACTCGCGCCAGTAGAGCTCGCTCAGGAACTTCTCCGCGTCGCCGGCCGGTGCCTCGCCCGCCGCGACAGCGTGGGTCACCGCAGCCAGGATCTGGCGCGGGGAGATTTCCCCGAACCGCAGGTGTGGCGACAGGCGGGAGACATGGGGCCGGGCGGGAAAGTCCCGCCCCACACCATAGCCCGCCAGCCTTTCATCGATGAAATCGGAAAGGCGCTCCTGGGCCGCGGGCTCGCCCGGCAGCCAGGTGAGGCGCAGGCCGCCCGCCCAATCGGGATGCTCCGGCTCCAGGCGCCAGCTTTCCAGCGCGTCGCCCGCGAGTGCCGGCGCCGGATGCAGAAGCTCGGGCGCCGGCAAGGGCGCGCCGGGCGCCGGCAGGCGCATGGTGGCGCGATGGAAGGCGGAGAAGGTGCGGGGCAGGCGCCCGCCGCCGGTCGTCACCGTGCCCGGCGCGTGGAGCAGGTGGCCGCAGAAGCGCTCCACCTGCCGCTCCTCCTGGCGCAGGCGTGCGGCCACCGCATCGTCTACCCGCGCTTCGGCTCCGCCGGCGCGGTCGTTGAACACCACAAGGGCGGCGCCGATCTCCGCCGCCGCCTGGGGCACGAGGCGGGTGGCGGGGCCGCGCCGCAGCGCCAGCGGCACGCCGTGGCGGCCGAGCTGCGCGGCCAGCACCCGCAGCGATCCGGCCAGCCACCAGTGCGCCGCCCCGCCAAGGGGCCGGATGCCCGGCGCGTCTTCGTCGAGCACGAACAGGGCGGCCAGCGGCCGCCCGGAGCGCACCGCCGCATCGAGGGCGGGGTTGTCGGAAAGGCGGAGATCGTCGCGGAACCAGATCAGGGCAGGGGGGCGCGTCATCTTTTCCCTCGCGGGCAGGCGCACAGGGTTTCCCCGTTTCCGCCGCCGCGCAAGGGGGGAGCGGCCCGCCGCGCGGCTACTGCGCCGCCTCCTGGGCTGTGAGGTTGTCGAGGCCCTGCACCACGTGCTGCGCCAGCGCATCGGCGAGCGGCGAGGGCTCATGCCGGTTGCGCAGCAGGCCGATGTCGCACGGCGGCAGGGGCGGGAAGCCCTCGGCCGGGCCCAGCACCCGCATGCCCGGCCGCAGCCCCGATTCCGGGAACACGGAGACCGCGAGCCCGGAGAGCACCGCCGCCGCCACCGCTCCGCTGTTGGGGCTGGAATAGAGGATGCGGTGGCCGCGCCCGGCGGCGGCGAGGCGCGCCACCGCGATGCCGCGCCACTGGCAGGTGGGCCGGCCCAGGGCGAGGGGCACCACCGGCTCCTGGTGCACGGCGTGGCGGGCCGAGGCCACCCACATGAGCCGCTCGCGCCGGATCACCTGGGCATTGCGCGCGGTGATCTCGGTGGCGGTGATGATGGCGAGGTCGATGGTGCCGGCGGCGATGCGCTGCACCAGCTCGCTGGTGGGCTCGCAGATCACGGTGAGCTCCACGCCGGGATGGGTGCGGGAGAAGCGGGCCATGATGTCCGGCAGGTAGCGGTCGGCATAGTCGTCGGGCACGCCGAGGCACACGCGCCCCGAAAGCTCGGTGTCGGCGAAGGTGAGCACGGCCTCCATGTTCAGCCGCACGATGCGCCGGGCGAAGTCCAGCAGCCGCTCGCCGTCCTCGGTGAGGCGCGAGGCGCGGCCGTCGCGCGCGAAGATGGCGCGGCCGACCCGGTCCTCCAGCCGCTTCATCTGCATGGACACCGCCGACTGGGTCTTGTGCACCACCTCGGCCGCGCGGGTGAAGCTGCCGGTCTCGGCGATCGCGACGAAGGTCCGCAGCTGGTCCGGGTCGAGCAGGGCGGTCATGGCGGGGCTCCGGTGCGGGGCGGCGGCACCCCGGATCAATCATCACGCAAGATGATATGTGGAATGAAAAACATTCGCTAGCGTGATTTGTCCGCCGCGCGCAAAAGAAGCCCCGCCACGGTCCCTCACGACACGCAACGCCGGCTCAGGCGGCGCGCCGGTGCCCTCGCGGCAGCGGCCCTCCGTACACGGGAGGCGTGACCGGAACCGTGGCGAAATCGATGGATGAGGGCGCTCGTCTCCGCACCTGGGGGTCGATCGCCTGGAAGGGGAGAGCGGCGACCGTGTCGCGGTGAGGGAGATGAGAATGAGCGCGCTTGGTGAAACCCGCAGCATCGACGCGCCCCATGGGGGCGCAGGGTTCCAGTCTTCGGCGGCGGCCTTCGTGGCGGCTGCCGGCCGCGCGGCGGCCTGGGCCGTGACCCGGCTTGCCGTGGTGGCGCGCACCATCGAAAGCCGCCGCGTGATGACCGATCTCGCCGCGCTCGAGGACCACATGCTCAAGGACATCGGCATCACCCGCGCCGACGTGCGCGACGCGGTGAGCGCCCCCCTGGGGGCCGATCCCACCCGCGTGCTGGTGCTGCGCGCCACCGAGCGGCGCGCCGCCCGCCGCCTGCTGTGCCGTGAGTTGGGCCAGGGCTGACCGCACAATCGTCTTCAAGGAATATCGGCGGGCACGCCCCTCTGCCCCGCCGATGCTGGACCCGCGCCGACCGCAACCGGCGCGGGTCCTTTTTGCTTTAGCGGCCCTCGCCGTCCTTCTTGACGAGGCGGGGCTTCTCCGGAGGCAGGATCTCCGCCTCGGGCACCGCCTGGCGTGCACGGCTGAGCACGTCGAGCCAGAATTCAGGCACGGAATAGGGCTGGCGCTCGGCGCCGCCGGTGGGGAAATTGGGCGGGAAGCCCTGCGCGAACATCTTCGCGAAGAATTCCTGGAACGGCTGCAGGGGATTGAGCAGTGCATCCCCCTGCGCCGGCATCGGCGGCACCGGGGGCGGAGGGGGCGGCGGCGCGGCCGGATTCTGGGCCGGGGCGCCGGTCTGGGCGAGGGTGTTGGCCATGGCGCTCACCACGTCCTGCCAGGCGCTGGCGGGATTGGCGCGGGGCTGCGCCGGGGCGGGGGGCGCCCCATGCTGGAACATCGCCCGCGCGAACGCATCCGCCCAGGGGTTGCCCGAGGAATAGGTGGGCTGGCTTGCGGTGGTGGCCGAGAACGCCAGGAAGGCGTCGATCCAGGGATTGCCGGACGAGATAGGGGCGGGCCGCGTCTGCGGCAGGCCCAGCGGCAGGCGGCTGAGCAGCGCCGCGGTCATGGTCTGCAGCGCGCCGGAGGCGGCGAGCGACTTGGCGAGCCCGCCCACGAACAGGCTGGCGAAGGTGGGCATCATCTGCCTGACGATGGCGATGCCGAGGCCGGTGGAGGCCGCCACATGGCCCGCCACCGCGCGGCTGACCTCATCGGAGCCGAACACCGCGTTGAGGGCATCCACGCCGAGCTGGTTCATGTCCGCCTGCTGCGGCGGGGGCGGCGCTGCCGGCGCGGGCTGGGGCGCGGCATAGGCGCCGGGCTGGCCGTAATAGGCGCCATAGGGACCGCTCAGCATGAGCGCCATCAGCGAGGCCATGGCCTCGGGCGACTGGGTGGTGTGCCGGAAGCCGTCGGCGAAGGCGGGCATCAGGGCATCGGCGACAGCCTTGGCCTGCTGCGCGGAGAGGCCATAGACCCGTGCAAGATTTTCCATCCCGTGTCCCCTTTGAGCGGCGCGCGGCGGCTCCACGAACTGATCCATCCACCCTCCTTCGACGGGTGACGCCGAAGGCTGTGATTCGTCGCCCGGCAGATCCGGTCGGTATCCTCGCCCGCGTGCGGCGGGTTGTTGTCGCGCCACACGCACGGTCGTGACGGGCTGCGCCAGCGCGGGCCCGACGGCGGCACGCCGGCTCCTGCGCGCGAGGTTGCAGTCGCGTGCAACCTAGCCGCAGCCGCGCCGCAGCGCGATATCCCTTTTGGAGAGCTTATACCAAAGGGGGCGTCAAAATCACGAAGGGATCGCCGCTGAGGCGGAGACGGGCTCGGGTCAGCCCGAGAATTCGGTCTCGTGGCTCAGGATGTCCTGGGCCTCGGGATTGAGCGGCTTGGCCGGCTTTTCCGGGGTGTGGAGGGGCTCGGGCTCCACCTTGCGGCCGCGCACCAGCTCCGGCGCGGCGAAGATGCCCTCCTCGAGCTGGCGCCGCAGGCGGGCGCTGTCGCGCGCGCGCACGTCCGCCACGCGGGCGCTCGCTGCCTCGGCGCCTATGCCCAGCGCCCGAAGCGCCTGCCCGCCGAAGCCGAGCGCCGATTCCAGGGTCTCGCGAATCTCGAAATCCACGCCGAGGCGCATCAGCTCCATGGAATGGATGCGATCGAAGGAGCGCACGAACAGCTTGGCGCCGGGCATGGAGGCCTTCACCACCTCCACGATGCGGTTGGCATCCTCCTTGTCGTCCACGCACACGCAGATGACCTTGCAGGTTTCCGCGCCGGCGGCGCGCAGCACCTCCAGCCGGGTGCCGTCGCCATAGTAGATGTGCACCCCGAAGCGGCCCGCGCTCTGGATCATCTCCACGTCATTGTCGATGATGGTGACGCCCACCCCCTCTGCCAGCAGGCACTGGGAGACGATCTGCCCGAAGCGGCCGAAGCCGATCACCAGCACCGAGCCGTCGGCATCGGAGAAGTCGTCGGCCTCCGGCTCGGGCGCGGTACGCGAGAGGCGCGGCAGCACCAGCCCCATGGCCGCGAACAGCAGCGGCCCGAGCACCATGGTGAGCACCGCCAGGGCGATCAGCAGGTCCGCCTGGGCCGGCTGGAGGATGCCGGTGTTGAGGCCCAGCGGAAACAGCACGAAGGCGAACTCGCCCGCCGGCAGCAGCACCACCGAGGCCAGGGCCGACTGCCGGGGCGCGATGTTGTCGTTGCGGAAGACGAAATAGACCACCACGCACTTCATCACCGAGACCAGGGCCGTGGCGATGAGCAGGGGGCCGATGTTGTGCGCCACCACCGCCACGTTCAGCGACATGCCCACGCTCATGAAGAACATGGCGAGCAGCAGGCCGCGGAAGGCGTCCACATTGGCCTCCAGCTCGTGGCGGAAGGTGGATTCGGACAGCAGCAGCCCGGCCAGGAAGGCGCCGAGGGCCATGGACATGCCCGCCGCCTGCATCAGGCCGGCGGCGCCCAGCACCACCAGCAGCGCGGCGGCCGTCATCGCCTCTCGCGCGCCGGAGCGGGCCAGCACCCGGAACAGGGGATTGAGCAGGTAGCGCCCGGCCACCACGATCACGGCAATGGCGACGATGGCGGTGCCCGCGCGCAGCAGCGCCGCCATGGGGTCCTGGGCAAGCTTGCTCTCGCCGGGCGCCAGCAGCGGCACCAGCGCCAGCAGCGGCACCACCGCGATGTCCTGGAACAGCAGGATGGAGAAGGCGCGCTGGCCGTAAGGGGAGGCGAGGTCGTCCCGCTCGTTGAGGAGCTGGAGCGCGATGGCGGTGCCGGAAACTGAGAGCGCCATGCCGCTCACCACCGCCGCCGCCGTGCCGAACCCGAACACGAAATAGGCCAGCAGCGCGAAGGCGAGCCCGCTGAGCAGAAGCTGCGCCGCCCCGAGGCCGAAGATGTAGCGCCCCATGGAGAGCAGCCGCGAGGGCTTCAGCTCCAGCCCGATCAGGAACAGCAGCATCACCACGCCGAGCTCGGCGACGGTGGAGACCAGTGAGGGGTCCGCCACGTTCAGCCCCACCGGGCCGATGGCGACCCCCACCAGCAGGTAGCCGACGATGGGCGAGAAGCCGAGGCGCCGGGCGATGGGAACCGAGATGACGGCGGCGGTCAGAAGCGCGAGCGCTGCGACGAACAGCGTGTGGTCCTCGCCGTGCATCCCCAAATCTCCCTGCCGCCGCGACCGGCGGATGCCTCCATGGAAACTCGCATCACCCGCGCGGGGGTCCGCAGCGCCGGCCCAAAGGCCATTGGCGCGGGCGCAAGGAGCGCATCAAAGCGTGACCAAACCGTGCCGTCGATGGGGCATGTCGGCGGCGGGGCCGATAAACCCAGGCGGTGCGGCAATACGGCAACGGCTCCTGCCGGCCGCGCCTACTTCAGCGAGTCGAAGCCCGGTCCGAAGCCCTCGAGGCTCAGCGGCACACCGATGCCCTCCTCGGGGGTCTGGAAGATGATGAAGGTGGCCTGCTTGCCGGTCTTGAGGCGGTTGATGAGATTGTCATCCATCACCACCTCGGCCACGCAGCCGTTGGGCAGGCAGCGCACGAAGCCGGCGCGGCCCACGTCCTGGTCGTCGATCTTGAGGCCGAGCCCGGCCGGCAGCAGCACACCCAGGGGCGCGAGTACGCGCAGCAGGCGGCTTTTCTGGTCGGCGGTCTTCAGCACGATCACGGTGAGGCCGACGTTGGGCCGGTCCTCCGCCTGCACCGACTGGAGCAGCACGCATTGCTCGCCCTGGGCGCCGGGCGGGGTGTCGCAGCGGATCTGCCACTCCCCGTGCACCGACTTCACCACCCCCTGGGCGGCGGCGGGGCCGGCCGCGCCGAGCCCGGCGATGAGGAGCACCGCAAGCAGCAGCAGGCCCTTGAAGCCGCCGAGGGCCCGCCCGTGCGGGGCCGCGCCACGCAGGGCCGGGATGGGGAGGAGGGCACGGGACGACACGACCATCAACACGACTCCGGAAGCTGCGGGGCGCCTCGACCTGGGGCCGGGCTGCATCTCGAATAGCGGCATTTCGCAACGATTGCCTTAATGCTCAGGCGTTCCTGTCAACAATGGGGCGATTCCGAGTCCGTCGTCTCGTCATGAACCCGCCGATTGGGCTGCCGCAACCGGCAGGCGGTGCCGGCGCCTGCGGGGGTAATCTGCTCGGCTCAGGCTGCGGTAAATTGTCACGATACAGGGGTCTGAGCCGGCGCTGTGGAGAGGTGTTCAATCACCACCGATCTTTCATGTCCGTTTGAAATAAAAAGGTAATCTTGATTTTCAGGACCGTCTGCGGTGGGGCGGGGCTGGCGCTGCCATCTAAAGCGCTACTGTGTCGCATGTCTGCGGTGCGTCGGCGCATTGCAAAGCACAAACGAATGTGTTTGCCGAAATTTTGCGATGGTGGCAGCCTGAGCATGACCGGCAAAAAGCCGGCGATTGTGGCGAAAGCCGCACATCCCCCGAACGGGGTGGCACATCGGCAGCAAATGGCCGAGCCAGGGAAGAGGCGAGCAAGACATGTCGCGCACGGCCATCGCCGCCTGCGCCGCGTCGAGTTTCTCCGCGGCGTTCACCTTCGCTTCGGCCGCCCTTGCCGGCACCGGGCAACCATCTCCATGGCAGATGAACCTGCAGGGCGCGGCCACGCCGGTGATGGAGAGCATCCGCGACTTCAATACCTTCCTTTTGGTCATCATCGTTTCCATCGTCCTGTTCGTGCTGGTGCTGCTCGCCATCGTGGTGCTGCGCTTCAATGAGAAGGCCCATCCGGTGCCCTCGCGCACCAGCCACAACACGCTGATCGAGGTGATCTGGACGGTGGTGCCGGTGATGATCCTGGTGGCCATCGCGATTCCCTCGTTCCGCCTGCTGCACCTGGAATTGAGGGTGCCGGTTGCCGACATCACGCTGAAGGCGGTGGGCCACCAGTGGTACTGGTCCTACGAATATCCGGACCACGGCGGCTTCGGCTTCGATTCCCTGATGGTGCAGGAGGCCGAGCTGAAGGCCGGCCAGCCGCGCCTGCTCACCGTGGACAACGAGCTGGTGGTGCCGGTGAACAAGGTGATCCGCATGCAGGTGACCGCGGCGGACGTCATCCATTCGTTCGCCGTGCCCTCCTTCGGCATCAAGATCGACGCCCTGCCGGGACGCCTCAACGAGACCTGGTTCAGGGTCACGAAGGAGGGGGTCTACTACGGCCAGTGCTCGGAGCTGTGCGGGCGCGACCACGCCTTCATGCCCATCGCTGTGCGGGCGCTGAGCGAGAAGGACTTCGAGGCGTGGGTGGCGGCCGCCAAGGGCAAATTCGCCGCCGCATCGGATGCGGCCGGGCGCCTCGCCGACGCACGCTGAGGGACACGAACAAGAGGGGCAGGGCGCCATCGGGGCGGAAGAATCCCGAGGCGCCCGCAGCCCGGCGGGCCCCGCGCCCGCGCGCGGCACGGGTCCCCGCGGGAGACTTCGCCAGGGAGAGCAGGGCATGGCCATGTATGCGCTTTCGGATGCCGATCACGCCTCCATCCCCACCGGATGGCGGCGCTGGCTGTTCTCCACCAACCACAAGGACATCGGCCTCATGTATTTGATCTTCGCCATCGTGGCGGGGATCGTGGGCGGCGCGCTCTCCATCGGCATCCGCATGGAGCTGCAGCAGCCGGGGCTGCAGATCTTCTCCGATCCGCAGGTGTTCAACGTCTTCACCACCGGCCATGGCCTCATCATGATCTTCTTCATGGTGATGCCGGCGCTCATCGGCGGCTATGGCAACTATTTCGTGCCGCTGATGATCGGCGCGCCGGATACCGCCTTCCCGCGCATCAACAACATCGCCTTCTGGCTGCTGCCGCCGGCCTTCATCCTGGCCGGCTCCTCCCTGTTCGTGGAAGGCGCGCCGGGCACCAACGGCTTCGGCGGCGGGTGGACCATCTATCCCCCGCTCTCCACCAAGGTGGGCCATCCGGGCCCGGCCATGGACCTGCTGATCTTCGCGCTGCACCTGGCGGGCATCTCCTCCCTGCTCGGCGCCATCAACCTCATCACCACCATCTTCAACATGCGCGCGCCGGGCATGACGCTGCACAAGATGCCGCTGTTCGTGTGGTCGCAGCTCGTCACCGGCTTCCTGCTGCTGCTGTCGCTGCCGGTGCTGGCGGGTGCCATCACCATGCTGCTCACCGACCGCAACTTCGGCACCACCTTCTTCGATCCGGCGGGCGGGGGCGATCCCATCCTGTTCCAGCACCTGTTCTGGTTCTTCGGCCACCCGGAGGTGTACATCCTCATCCTGCCGGGGTTCGGCATCATCTCCCACGTGGTGTCCACCTTCGCGCGCAAGCCCGTGTTCGGCTATCTCGGCATGGCCTATGCGATGGTGGCCATCGGCGTCGTGGGCTTCGTGGTGTGGGCGCACCACATGTACACGGTGGGCCTTTCCGCCGGCACGCAATCCTATTTCGTGGCCGCCACCATGATCATCGCCGTGCCCACGGGGGTGAAGATCTTCTCCTGGATCGCCACCATGTGGGGCGGCTCCCTCCAGTTCCGCACGCCCATGCTGTGGGCGCTCGGCTTCATCTTCCTCTTTACCGTCGGCGGCGTGACGGGCGTGGTGCTCTCCAATGCCGGCATAGACCGCTCCCTGCACGACACTTACTACGTGGTGGCGCACTTTCACTATGTGCTGTCTCTGGGCGCGGTGTTCGCCATCTTCGCCGGCTGGTATTACTGGTTCCCGAAGATGTTCGGCTACATGATCCCCGAGTTCTGGGGCAAGCTGCACTTCTGGGTCACCTTCGTCGGCGTGAACCTCATCTTCTTCCCCCAGCATTTCCTGGGTCTCGCCGGCATGCCGCGCCGCTATGCGGACTATCCGGATGCGTTCGCGCCCTGGAACTTCGTTTCCTCCGTGGGCTCCTACATCTCGGGGGTCGCGGTGCTCATCTTCCTCACCGGCACCACGCTCGCCTTCGTGCGCAAGCAGAAGGCCGGCGACAACCCGTGGGGAGAGGGCGCCACCACGCTGGAATGGACCTTGTCCTCGCCTCCGCCGTTCCACCAGTTCCAGGTGCTGCCGCGGATCAGCTGAGGATGGCGAAGGGAAGCGACGGCGAGGGCAGACGCCGCCGCTTCCCGGCCGCCCGTTTCTCGGGCCGTGAAGCATGTCGTGAGGGTCACAGTCATGAGCGACATCGGGATCAGCCATACGGGGCTTGGCGCGGGCGCTTCCGCGGCGCGGGCGGGGCTCGCGCCGGCGGAGGGGCTCGCGACCCCCGGCGACTACCTCGCCCTCATGAAGCCGCGGGTGATGTCGCTGGTGGTGTTCACCGCCCTCGTCGGCCTCGTGCGCGCGCCGGGGGATCTGCACCCGCTGCTCGGCTTCACCGCACTGGTGTGCATCGCCGTGGGCGCGGGGGCGGCGGGCGCCCTCAACATGTGGTGGGATGCCGACATCGACGCCCTCATGGCCCGCACGAGGGGCCGCCCGGTGCCCGCCGGCCGCGTCTCCCCGCGGGAGGCGCTGGCCTTCGGCCTGACGCTGGCGGCCTTCTCGGTGGGCGTGCTGGGGCTGCTGGTGAATCCGCTCGCGGCCCTGCTGCTGGCCTTCACCATCTTCTTCTACGTGGTGGTCTACACCATGTGGCTGAAGCGGGCGACGCCGCAGAACATCGTCATCGGCGGGCTCGCGGGGGCGCTGCCGCCGCTGGTGGCCTGGGCCGCCGCCGCCGGCACCGTCTCGCTGGAACCGCTGCTGCTGGTGGCCATCATCTTCTTCTGGACGCCGCCGCACTTCTGGGCTCTCGCTTTGTTCCGGGCCGACGACTATGCCCGCGCCGGCGTGCCCATGCTGCCGGTGGTGGCGGGGCCGGACGCCACCCGGCTCCAGATCCTGCTCTATACCCTTATGCTGGTGCCGCTGGCCGCGAGCCCGGCGCTGCTCGGTCTTGCCGGGCCCGCCTATGGCGCGGTGGCGCTGGTCGCCGGGGCGGTGATGCTGCGCCGGGCGGTCCGCGTGTTCCGGGTGCGGCGGGGCGAGGCGGCCGTGAAGGCGGCGCGGGGGCTGTTCGCCTTCTCCATCCTCTATCTCTTCGCGCTGTTCGCGGCCCTGCTCGGGGAAGCGCTGGCGGCGCATGTCCTGGAGGGACGCTCGTGGTGACGCGCAGCCGCAAGCTGAGGGAAGGGCGGGCCCCCGCCGCCGGGCCGGAACGCCGCCGGGGCACCGGGGGCAAGGGCGGAGGCGCGGGCGGGGCCGGGCCGGTGGTCGCCACGCCGCACCGGGAGGCCGCGCCGGAAGGCTTGGTGCTCACGCCCGAGCAGCGGCGCAGCCGGCGCGCCCGCTCCATCGCCATCGCCGTGGTGCTGGGGGCGCTCGCCCTGCTGTTTTACGCGGTCACCCTCGTGAAGCTCGGCCCCGGCATCCTCGACCGGCCGCTGTGAGGAAGGGGAGGCGGCCATGGACGGACGCGGACGGGGACATGTGACGGCGGCGGCCCTCGCCGGCTTCGTGGCGGTCATGGTGGGCGTCACCTATGCCTCGGCGCCCCTTTATGCGGCCTTCTGCACCCTTACCGGCTTTGGCGGCAGCACCCGCGTGGCGGCCCGCCCGCCGCAGGCGGTGGCGGAGCGGGATATCACCATCCGTTTCGATGCCAATGTCGCCGCCGGCCTGCCCTGGAGCTTCGCGCCCGAGGCGCGTGAGATGGTGGTGCGGATCGGCGCCCCGAGCCTTGCCCATTACAGCGCCCGCAACACCTCCGGCACGGAGACGGCGGGCAACGCCGCCTACAATGTCTCCCCGCCCCAGGCGGGCGCCTATTTCGTGAAGATGCAGTGCTTCTGCTTCGACGAGCAGCGCCTCGGCCCCGGCGCGGCGGCGGACATGCCGGTGGCCTTCTACGTGGACCCGGCCATCCTCGACGATCCGGACCTCAGGACGCTGCCCGCCATCACGCTCTCCTACACCTTCTTCCCGGCCCGGCCGCGGGCCGGCGAGCCGGGCGGCTAGGCCGAGATCGCCGAGAGACGGGGCGCGCAGGGCACAGGGAATAACACGGCGCGCCGCGTCACCGGGGCGCGCCGGAACGGGAATGCAAGGCAAGGGAGAGGGTTCGCCATGGCCCATACGGATGTCGAGGCCCGCGCCGGCCATGAGGCGCACGCACCCGCGCACGGCTACCATGTGGTCGATCCCAGCCCCTGGCCCATCGTGGGCTCGCTCTCGGCGCTGGTGCTCACCCTGGGCGCGGTGGTGTGGATGCATGGTGGAACGGCGCTCATCATGGCGCTCGGCGGCCTCGGCATCCTCTTCACCATGGCCGGCTGGTGGCGGGACGTGATCCGCGAGGGGCGGCGGGGCCTCCACACCCTGGTGGTGGACCTGGGCCTGCGCTACGGCATGATCCTGTTCATCGCCTCGGAGGTCATGTTCTTCGTCGCCTGGTTCTGGGCCTTCTTCGATGCCTCCCTGTTTCCCGGCGAGACCATCAATTTCCAGCGCACCCAGGTCACCGGCGGCATGTGGCCGCCCCAGGGCATCGAGACCCTCGATCCCTGGCACCTGCCCCTGCTCAACACGCTGATCCTGCTCACATCCGCCACCACCCTCACCTGGGCGCACCATGCCCTGATCGAGAACGACCGTGAGGGCCTGAAATGGGGCCTGTGGTGCACGGTGGGGCTCGGCGCGCTGTTCACGCTGCTCCAGGCCTATGAATACGCCCACGCCCATTTCGATTTCGCCGGCAACATCTATGGCGCCACCTTCTTCATGGCGACCGGCTTCCACGGCTTCCACGTCATCGCGGGCACGGTGTTCCTCGTGGTGTGCCTGCTGCGGGCCTACCTCGGGGATTTCACGCCGGAGCGCCATTTCGGCTTCGAGGCGGGGGCCTGGTACTGGCATTTCGTGGACGTGGTGTGGGTGTTCCTGTTCGCCTTCATCTATGTGTGGGGCTCCCTCGGCAGCGCGGCGCATTGAGGTCGGCATGGCACGCGCACCCGAGCCGGGCGATGCCTCGCCCCTCGCGTCCGGCCTTCTCGGGCGCTGCCCGCGCTGCGGCCGGGGGCGCTTGTTCAAGGGCTTCCTCGGCCTCGCGCCCGCCTGCACGGCCTGCGGGCTCGACTACGGCTTCGCCGATTCCGGGGACGGGCCGGCGGTGTTCGTCATCCTCATCGGCGGCTCCGTGGTGGTGGCTGCGGCGCTGTGGGTGGAGGCGGTGTTCGAGCCGCCGCTGTGGGTGCATGCGGTCTTGTGGATTCCCGCCACCCTGGCCGTGACACTCGGCCTCCTGCGCCCGCTCAAGGGGCTGCTGGTGGCGCTGCAATACCGCAACCGCGCGGCGGAAGGGCGCCTCGACCGGCGCGGCCCGCCGTGATCGCCCGCGCGGCGGGTCCGGTGCGGCAGCGCATTTCGTCCGGCAGCGCGCGGGGCGTCCTCGTGCCGGCGCTGGCGGTGGCGGCGGCATTCCTCGTGCTCGCCGGCCTTGGCACCTGGCAATTGCGGCGCCTCGCCTGGAAGGAGCAATTGATCGCCGCCGCCGCGCTCCGCGCCGGCGTTCCGGCCCAGGATGTGCCTCCGCCCTCGCTCTGGGCGGGGCTGAACCGCGCGCGGGACGAATATCTCCACGTACGGGCGCGCGGCCGCTTCGACCATGCGCGCGAGACCCTGGTCTATGCGGTGCGCGGCGCGGACGAGGGGCCGCCGGCCGGGCCGGGCGCCTTCGTCGTCACGCCCCTGATGCGGCCGGACGGGCCGCCGCTTCTGGTCAACCGGGGCTTCGTGCCCCAGGCGCGGCGCGATCCCGCGAGCCGGGCCGAGGGGCAGGCGGCGGGCGAGGTGGAGGTGACCGGCCTGCTGCGCCTGCCGGAGGAGGCGAGCTGGTTCGTGCCCGCGAACGATGCGGCGCGCGAGGCCTTCTACCGCCTCGACCCGGAAAGCATCGCCGTCGCGCGCGGGCTCGCGGGGGCGGCGCCCTTCATCATCGATCTCGACGCCGGGCCGGTGCTGGGCGGCCTGCCGGTGGCGGGCACGACGCGCCTCTGCTTTCCCAACCATCACCTGGAATATGCCCTCACCTGGTATGCGCTCGCGGCCACCCTGCTGGCGGTGAGCCTCGCCGCGCTGTGGCGCCGCCGGCAACGATAAGCGAGGGATTTGCCCCGGCGCGGCCCCAGGATGGGCGTGCTGATGTCATCCGCCGCGCCTAAGATCGGCCGTCCCTGTGGGAGACTCAAGGTCATGGCGCGTTGCGATGTGGTCGTTCTGGGAGCCGGTATCGTCGGGGTCAGCGTGGCGCTGCACCTGCAGGCGCACGGCCTCTCGGTGGTGCTGATGGACCGCGCGCAGCCGGGGGAGGGCACCTCCTTCGGCAATGCCGGGGTCATCGAGGGCAGCGCGCTGCTGCCGGTGGGCTTCCCGCATGATCCCCTGACCCTGCTGCGCCACGCGCTGAAGCAGGCCCCGGAAAGCAATTACCACGCCTCCGATTTGCCGGAGCTGGCGCCCTGGCTGTGGGATTATTTCCGCCATTCCACGCCGCAGGCGCTGGAAGCCACGGCCCGTGACCTGCGGCCCCTCATGGCGCGCGCGCGGGCCGAGCATCACGCGCTCGCCGCGCCGGCCGGCGCCATGGGGCTCCTCACCCCCACCGGCTGGATGAAGCTCTATCGCGACGAGGCCGCGTTCGCGGCCACCGCCGCCGAGCGCGCCCTCGCGGACGAGCTGAAGGTGGCCTACACGGTGCTGGACCCGGCCGGCGCCATCGCCCTCGAACCCTTCCTGAAGCCCCGCTTCGAGGCCGCGATCCACTGGCACGATTGCGACAATTGCGCGGACCCCGGCGGCCTCGTGAAGGCCTACGCCGGGCTGTTCGAGCAGCGCGGCGGCCTGTTCCTCCACGGCGATGCGCAGAGCCTGCGCCGCGCCGGCGCCTATTGGCGGGCGGAGACGGCCGAGGGGCCGGTGGACGCGGAGGAGGCGGTGGTGGCACTCGGCCCCTGGAGCCGAGACCTGCTCGACGCGCTGGGTGTGCGGGTACCGCTGGTGGCCAAGCGCGGCTACCATGTCCACCTCGCGCCCGAGGGCGGCATGACGCTGGGCCGCGCGCTGGTGGACGTGGCCGGCGGCTACGCCCTGCAGAGCACGCGCTACGGCATCCGCCTGACCACCGGCATCGAGATCGCCGCCCGCGACGCGCCGGCCACCCCGGTGCAGGTGGAGAAGGACATTCCCATGGCGCGCGAGCTTCTGCCCCTCGGCGCGGTGCGCGAGGCGGAGCCGTGGCTGGGCCGGCGCCCGGCGCTGCCGGATTCGAAGCCCATCATCGGCCCGGCCCCCGGCATCGGCGGGCTGCACCTCGCCCTCGGCCACGGGCACTGGGGGCTCACGCTCGGCCCCGTCACCGGCCTGCTGCTGGCGCAGATGATGACCGGCAACACCCCCTTCACCGATCCCAAGCCCTTCTCGGCGCGGCGGTTCCTGTAGCGGCCGCGTGGGGCATCTCCCCGTTTTACGGAAACGGGGAGATGCCCCAGCTCATTGAGTTGCCGTGTTTTCCTCACGCGCCGGCTTCACCTTGCGCGTGAAAAGGCCCTAGCCGCGCACGAAATAGGCCTTCGGCCGGCTGCCCTCCCGGAAGTAGCCGAACAGGGCGGCGGCGCCCACCACCTGGGCCAGGATGCCGGGCGCGAGGGCCGCGAAATCCGCCACCGTGGCGCCATCGGGCGCCATGGCCGAGCGGATGGAGAACTGGCTGTAGGTGGAAACCGCCACCCAGGCGATGAGCAGCACCGGCGTGACGGTGAGCGCATGGCGCGACTTCATCACCGTGAGCACCACGAAGCTCGCCCCCCAGGCGAACAGCACCAGCTGCGGCCACAGGCCGAGGCGCAGCAACTGGGCCTGGATGGTGGAGCCGGCGAAGGTCTCGCTGAGCGCCCAGCTCGCGCCGGAGACGCCGGTGGCCGCCACCAGCGAGAACAGCGCCGCCAGCGGCAAGGCGGTGATGCCGCAGGCGCACCAGAACAGCACCATGAGCGCGCCGCCCAGCTTCGGGGTTTCCCGCGCCGGCGCGCGCCGGCGCGGCCGCGGCGGGGGAGAGGCGGGCACGGAGGCGCGCTTTTCGGGGGACGGCGTTTCGGATGGGGGCGTTTCGGTCATGGCGGGCCCTTTCGCGCACGCCCGATGGCGGGATCGCGCGGGGAAGACGCAGGGATGCCGCCACTCTTAGAGCATCGCCGCGATTCTTTGAAACGCGCCTCGCCGGCGGCGCCGCGCCGCCGCTCCGGGCCGGGTGGCGCCGTGCTCCGGCCTTCGGGGGCGGCTGTTCCAGAAGCGGCCGTTTACTGCGGGCGGGGCCCTGCCCGCCGCCCGTGCGAAGCGCCGCTGGTGGTGAGGGCGTCCTGTGCTCCGCTTACCTGAGACTGGAAAGGACGGCGCGTGCCGGGCGCGGGTCCGGGTGAGCGGAGGCATGCCGGAGGCGTCGCGGTTTCGCATTCCCATGGGCTCCGCCTGCTTCCCCCGATCGTCGCCGCCGCCGCGCGGGGGGGCGGAGACGGAACCGGAACCGGTGAGCCGGCTGTCGCCGAAGGCGGCGTTCAGATCGCCGAGGGCGATGGTGGAGAGCTTCAGCGGGATAGCCGGCGCGGCGGCCCGGTTGCGGCCGTCGCGAGATCGCGCGACTTCGGGCGTTGCCTTCCCGCGCTGGGCGTCGCGCCGCGCCCTGTAGGATGCCCCCGGCAGCCGAGCCGGCTTCTCGGCGCGGGTCCGCAAGGCGCGGGAGCCTGCATTCCCGTCGGTGGGCGCCAGCCGCCGACGGCGGTGACGTCTTCGGTGCCTGCCGGTGCGGGCTTCTGACGGGGGATCCGAGGGAAGATGCCCCGGCTCGTCGCCGCCGGTCCGTGGCTTCCTCTGTGAAGCGGCGCCGGCTCTGGCGGAGCCGCGGGTGCACCAGGGCGCCGGCCTCCGAAAGCGGTGATGTCCTCGGTGCCCTCCGGCGCGGGGCCCCCGCCGGGGTGTCCGGGTGGGCGCCCGCATGCCGGAAGCATCCCCGGCGTACCGCCGCCGGCCCGCGTCGTGCCCGTTTGCGAAGCGGCGCCGGCTCGGGCGACGGCGTCGCGGGCGTACCTGGGGCGCCGGCCGTCGAAAACGTGATGTCCTCGGTGCCTGCTGGTGCGGGCCTCCGCCGGGGCGTCCGGGGCGGTCGCCGCCGGCCCGTGCCGGGCACTCCTGCGAAGCGGCGCCGGCTCAGGCAGCGGCGCCGCGGGCGCACCAGGGGCGCCAGCCGCCGAAGGCGGTGATGTCCTCGGCGCCGGCGGTGGCGTGGGCCTCGCACAGGAAGCCGCTCACGGCGCTCCCGTCCTCCAGCGTGAGCTTGCCGATGCCGAGCGGGGCGGGAATGGCGGCGACGAAGGCGGTGAAGGCCGCCGGCGGCAGGCCCCACACCTCCACCTCCACGCCCGGCCCCGAGAAGCCCGGCGCGCGCACGAGGCCCGGCTTGGCCGGCACGGTGCCGGGCAAGGCGAAGAGCTGGTAGTCGGGCGCGGTGCGGCAGGCTTTCAGCAGCACGCCGCCGGCCCGCGTCAGCTCGGGGTTGAGCGGCATGCCGGAGAGGTGGGCGCCCACCACGGCCAGCGGCACCAGCCCCTCGGTGGCGGGGGCGAGGCGCGCGCTTTCCGGTACCGCCGCCGTCCGGTCGCGGCCGATGCCGCAGCCGCCCTGCGCGGCGGCGGCGCGGTGCAGGCGGTCCGCCAGCACGGCGAGGGCATCGTCGCGGAAGGCGGGGGCGACGAGGGTGACGCCCACCGGCAGGCCATCGGCCCGGAAGCCGGCGGGTACCGCCACGGCGCAGCAGTCGAGCAGGTTCACGAAATTGGTGTAGCGCCCCAGCATGGCATTGAGGCCGATGGGATCGGCCAGCATGTCGGCCACCTTGACGATGCGCGGCGCGGTGGGCAGCAGCAGCAGGTCCATCTTCGCCCACTGGGCGTCCGTGGCCTTGCGATAGGCTTCGAGCGCATAGGCGCCGTGGAAGGCATCCACCGCCGAGAAGCGGCGCGCGCCGGCGACGATGGTGCGCACGGTGGGGTCCATCTCCGCTTCATGGGCGTCGAAGAAGGCTTCCACCGCCGCCAGCCGCTCGGCCACCCAGGGGCCGCCGTAGAGCAGGTTCGCGCACTCGCGGAACGGCACGTAGTCGATCTCCACGGCGGTGCCGCCCAGGGCCGTGAGGCGCGCGACGGAGGCGTCGTAGAGCGCCTCGGCCTCGCGGTCGCCGTCGAAGAAGCGCTCCCGGCCGGCGAGCACGCCGAAGCGGAAGCCTTCGAGCGGCAGCGGGCGCGGTGCATCGGCGCGCGAATAGGCGTCGCCGGCGTCCTCGCCCTGCATCACCCCGCGCACGAGGGTGGCGTCGCCCGCGGTGACGCCGAACACCGAGATGCAGTCGATGCTGCGGCAGGCCGGCACGAGGCCGGTGTTGGGCACCAGCCCCTTGGTGGGCTTCACGCCCACGAGGTTGTTGAAGGCCGCCGGCACGCGGCCCGAGCCCGCGGTGTCGGTGCCGAGGGAGAAGGCGACCTGCCCCGAGGCCACCGCCACCGCCGAGCCGGAGGAGGAGCCGCCGGAGACGTAATCGGCATCGAACACCGAGCGCGGCGCGCCATAGGGCGAACGGGTGCCGTTGAGGCCGGTGGCGAACTGGTCGAGGTTGGTCTTGCCGATCACCAGCGCGCCGGCCGCCCTCAGCCGCTCCACCACCACGGCATCCCGCTTCGGCTGGTAGGCGAAGGCGGGGCAGGCGGCGGTGGTGGGCAGCCCCGCCACGTCGATATTGTCCTTCACCGCGAACGGGATGCCCCAGAGCGGCCGGGCCTCGCGCCCGCCCGCGGCCATGAGCGCGCGGGCGGCGGCGCGGAGCGCCTCGTCCGGAACCCGCGAGATCCACACCGCCGGATCGGTGCCCGCGCTTCGGCGGCGGATCACCTCCTCCATCACGTCGAGGGGCGTGAAGGCGCCGGAGGCGTAGCCCGCCTTCAGGGTCGAGATGTCCAGCATGTCCGGCAGCATCAGGCACTCTCCTCCACCACCGCGATCACGTCGCCGGCTCGCACCGTGCGGCCGGGCTTGCAGCGCACTTCCAGAAGGCGGCCCGAGGCGGGGGCGAGCACTTCCATCTCCATCTTCATGGACTCGAGGATGGCGATGGGCTCGCCCGCCTTTACCACGGCGCCTTCCTCGGCCACCACCTTCCACACCGTGCCGGTCATGTGCGCGGCAACCGCCGTGGCGCCGGAGGGCAGGGGCTCCTCCTCGCCGGCGGCGCGCACCAGGGCGTCTTCCGCCACGAAGCTGTCGAGCCCCCGGGCCTTCCAATCCGCCCGCTCGGCCTCGAAGGCGGCCTGCCGGCGGGCCTGGAAAGCGTCGATCTCCGCCTTGTTCGCGTCGAGGAAGCGCGCGTGCTCGCGCCAGGAGAACTCCGTTTCCTCGATTTTCAAGGGGTAGCGGCCATGGGGGAAGGCGGCGCGCGCCTCGGCCAGCTCCTTCTCGTCCACCGGGTAGAAGCGGATGCGGTCGAAGAAGCGCAGCAGGTGGGGGTGCCCATCCGGAAACTCGCGGGTGGCGCGCCAGGAGTTCCACATCTGGATGGTGCGGCCGAACAACTGGTAGCCGCCCGGTCCCTCCATGCCGTAGACGCACAGATAGGCGCCGCCGATGCCCACCGCATTCTCCGGGGTCCAGGTGCGGGCCGGATTGTACTTGGTGGTGACGAGGCGGTGGCGCGGGTCGAGCGGGGTCGCCACCGGCGCGCCGAGATAGACATCACCCAGGCCCAGCACCAGATAGTCCGCCTCGAACACGATGCGGTGGACGTCTGCGATGGACTCCAACCCGTTGATGCGGCGGATGAACTCGATGTTGGAGGGGCACCAGGGGGCGTCGGGCCGCACCAGCTCCTGGTACTTGCGCATGGCGAGCTGCACCGAGGGGTCGTTCCACGACAGGGGCAGGTGCACGATGCGCGAGGGCACCGTGACATCCTCGGCGTGGGGCAGGCCCGCCTCCAGCTCCGCCAGCGCCGCCGCCAGCCTGGCGCCGGAGATGCGGGCGGGATCGAAATGCACCTGCAGCGAGCGGATGCCCGGCGTCAGGTCCACGATGCCCGGCAGCTTCGCGGCGCGGATGGCCTTGGCCAGCAGGCCCACGCGCAGGCGCAGGGCGATGTCGAGCACCATGGGGCCGTACTCGACCAGGAGATATTCATCTCCCGCCCGGCGATAGACCACCGGCACCTCGCCATCGGGGATGGAGCCGAGGATGGGGCTCTGGGTGAGGCCCTGCGCCGCCGGCAGCACCGTGGGCGCCGTGATGCGCGGGCTGTCGGCCACGTAGCCGTCGGCGCACGCGAAGCGCACGCCGTCGCCGGGCTTGAGCTGGCCCACCTTCCACAGGTCCTCGCTCGCCACCACCACGGGGCAGACGAAGCCGCCGAGGCTGGGCCCGTCCGGGCCGAGGATGATGGGCATGTCGCCGGTGAAATCGAGCGCGCCCACCGCATAGGCATTGTCGTGGATGTTGGAGGGGTGGAGCCCCGCCTCGCCGCCGTCGGTGCGGGCCCAGCGCGGCTGCGGGCCCATGAGGCGCACGCCGGTGCGGGCGCTGTTGAAATGCACCTCGTAGCGGTGGGTGAAGAGGTCGGAAATGTCCTCCACCTGGAAGAAATCCGGCGCGCCGTGGGGCCCGGAGCGCACCGTGAGCGTCCATTCGCCGGTGAGGGCGGGGATCTCTTCCGGCGCCGCCGCGCGGGCGGGCGTGGTTTCGGCATCGCCGATCTTGAGCACGTCGCCGGCGCGCAGGGTGCCGGTGGCATGGCCGCCGAAGCCGCCGAGGCCGAAAGTGGCCTTGGAGCCCATGAAGTCGGGCACGTCGAGCCCGCCCGCCACGGCGAGATAGGCCCGCTGGCCGGGGCCGGTGATGGCCTTCAGGCTCAGTGTCTCGCCCGCCTTGATCGCCACCGGCGCGAAGCGCGGCACGGGGCGGCCGTCCACTTTCGCCTGCATGTCGGCGCCGGCGAGGGCGATCAGCGCGTCGCGGTGGAAGCGCAGGGTGGGGCCGGTGAGGGTGCATTCGAGCGCCGCAGCGCTCTCCGGATTGCCCACCAGGGCGTTGGCGAGGCGGTGGGAGCGCGCGTCCATGGGGCCGGAGGGCGGAATGCCCACGTCCCACAGGCCCAGCCGGCCGGGCACGTCCTGCACACTGGTCTGCGCGCCGGGGCTCAGCACCGCGATGGCGCGGGGCGTGAAGGAAAAGTCCTTCAGCACGCTGGTGGCGACCTCGCCGGACACGAAGGCGTCGCCGGCCGTGACCGCGCCCAGGTAGTCGAGATTGGTCTCGAGGCCGTAAATGCGCGCCGCCTTCAGCGCCGCCTGGAGCTTCTGCACCGCCTCGGCGCGGTCGGCGCCATGGACGATGAGCTTGGCGAGCATGGGGTCGTAATGGGCGGTCACCTCGCTGCCGCGCTCGATCCAGCCATCCACGCGCGCGCCCGCGGGGAAGGACAGCGCGGTGACACGGCCGGTGGAGGGGCGGAAATCCGCCTGCGGATTCTCCGCATAGATGCGCGCCTCGATGGCCGCGCCCCTGGGCGTGAGGCTTTCGGGCGGGGTGAATTCGCCCGCCGCCTGGCGGATCATCCATTCCACCAGATCGACGCCGAACACTTCTTCCGTGACCGGGTGCTCCACCTGCAGGCGGGTGTTCACCTCTAGGAAATAGAAGTCCCGGCGGGCCACGTCCCAGATGAACTCGACGGTGCCGGCGCTTTCGTAGGACACCGCTTCCCCGAGCTTGCGGGCGGCGTCCGCGAGGCGCGCGCGCTGCTCAAGGGTGAGGCCGGGCGGCGGGGTTTCCTCCAGCACCTTCTGGTTGCGGCGCTGGAGCGAGCAGTCGCGCTCGCCGAGGGTCAGCACCCGGCCGTCGCCAAGGCCGAAGATCTGCACCTCCACATGGCGGGCGGTGGCGACGAAGCGCTCCAGATAGACCCGCGCGTCACCGAAGCTCGCCTTGCCCATGCGCTGCACGTTCGCGAATTTCGTGCGCAGTTCCGTCTCGTCGGCGCAGAGCTGCATGCCGATGCCGCCGCCGCCGGCGGTGCTCTTCAGCATCACGGGATAGCCGACCTCGCGGGCGGCCACGACCGCAGCTTCCGCGTCGTCCAGCAGGCCGGAGCCCGGCAGCAGCGGCACACCGGCCGCGCGTGCGATCTCGCGGGCCGTGTGCTTCAGGCCGAAGTCGGTGAGATGTTCCGGGCGCGGGCCGATGAAGGCGATGCCCTCGGCCTTCAGCCGTTCCGCGAAGGCGGCATTCTCCGAGAGGAAGCCGTAGCCGGGGTGCACGGCCTCCGCCCCCGTCGCCTTGCAGGCTGCGAGGATGGCATCGGCCTTCAGATAGCTGTCCCTGGCCGCGTCGGGGCCGATGTGCACGGCCTCGTCGGCGGCGAGCACCGGCGCGGTGAAGCGGTCGGCATCGGAATAGACCGCCACCGAGCCGATGTTCATCTTCCTGAGCGTGCGGATAACGCGCCCGGCGATCTCGCCACGGTTGGCGATGAGGACCTTCTTGAACATGGGGCCTCCTCCCTCACGCCGTGGTGGGATCGAACACCAGGACGCGGATGGGCGTCGGGTCGAAATCGTTGCAGGGGTTGTTCACCTGCGGACAATTGGAGATGAGCACCAGCATGTCGCGCGCGGCCAGGAGGTCCACATGGTCGCCGGGGGCGGAAACGCCGTCCACGATGGCGAGCTTGCCGTCGGCCTCGATGGGCACGTTCATGAAGAAGTTGATGTTGGGCACGATGTCCCGCTTGGTCATGCCGTGCCGGGCGGCGGCCATCACGAAATTCTCGCGGCAGGCGTGCATGTAGCGGGTGTGGTGGCCGAAGCGCACCGTGTTCGCCTCGCACGAGCAGGCGCCGGCGGAGGTGTCGTGCCGCCCGCAGCTGTCGCCCACCACCACCGCCAGCACGTTGCCGAAGTTCGACATGAGCCGCGTGCCGGTGGTCACGTAGGGCGCGCCCTGGGTGAGGATGGTGTCCTGCGCCGAATAGCGCTCGGAGGTGTCGTGGGCGTCGTAGACGAGGGTGTCCACGGCCTGGCAGCCCTTGAGATCGACGATGCGCAGGATCTGGCCCTTGGCGATCACCTTCGACCACGGCCGGTTGGCCGGCACGGTGAAGTCGTAGACGGCCTTGGCGGGGTCGAGCACCGGCTGGGCGAAGAAGGGGGTGGTGGCGGAAGCGGTATTGAGCGCGGTCATTTTTCCCTCCCTCAGGCCTGCAGGTAGGTGGCGTTGTTCTCGAAGCCGCGGCGGGCCTCGGCGGTGGCGGTGCGGCAGAGATCGTCCTGCGCCGGCGCGGGAAGGCGGAACACGGTGGCCTCGATGGGCGCGGGCGCGAAGGCGGCCTCCGGCGCCAGCGGATGCGGGCAGTTTGAAATGGCGACGATGAGGTCCAGCTCCGCGCGCAGGTCCACGAAGTCGCCGGGCTTCACCACGCCGTCGCGCCACACCGGCCTGTGGTCCACGAACGAGACCGGCGCGAAGAAGGAGATGACGGGTGCCACGTCGCGCACGCCGAGGCCGTGCTTGGCGGCGGCGAGCCACATGTTGTCACGCGTGTTGCGCAGGGCGGCGTCGCCGTATTTCGCGAGGTTCGAGGCGGGGGTGGAGCCGCCGATGATGGTGTCATGGGCGCAGCAGGTGTCCTCCACGATGGAGAGCAGCACGCGGCCCATGTCCGAGAGCAGCACCCGGCCCTTGCGGATGTCGGCGGTCCACTGGATCTTCACCGTGTCGGCGCTGTTGTAGCGCTCGGAGGGGTCGGTGAGGGTCCACGCGAACAGCGCCACGCCGGAATTGCCGGCGGTGTTGAGGAGGCGCAGGCCCTCGCCGCGGCGGATCACCTTGGTCCAGTACCAGCCGCCGGGAATGGTCTCGGCATGGCGCACGGCCTCGGGCGCGAGGGGCGCGCCGTCGCGCGCCGTGGGGGCGGGCAGCACGCGGGGGGCGGCGGCGTCGCCGGCGGCCTTGAGCTGCTCGTAATTGCGGCGGCGGGCGGCGATCAGGGCTGCCTTCTCGGCATCGGGGGTGTCGATCGATGATGTCATGTCTCAACGCCTTGAACCGGCGGGTCGTCCCGCCTGATGGCCGTTTGCGCGCCGGGTCGTCCCGGCCGGAGAGGTTGAGTGTCAGGGCCGGCCTTGCGGGGCGCCGGCGACGCGCGGCGGCCAGATGCCGATGTCCTTGGCGATGCGGGCGCCGTAGCGTCCGCCGTCGGTGGGCTCGTCGCGCCGCCGCTCGAAGGCGATGACACGGGTGGCGAGGCCGAACGCCTCGGGCAGGTCGTGGGTCACCATCACCGCCGTGAGGGCGCGCTCGTGCCAGAGCTTGCGCATCAGCACGTGAATGTCGGCGCGGATGCCGGGGTCGAGGGCGCCGAACGGCTCGTCCAGCAGCAGCACGCGCGGCTCGGCCATCAGCGCCTGGGCCAAGGCGAGGCGCTGCTGCATGCCGCCGGAAAGCGCGCTCGGATACTTGTCCGCCGCGTGGGAAAGGCCGACGGCGGCGAGCAGCTCGCGGGCCTTCTCCGTGGCGGCGCGGCGCGCGGCGCCGAACAGGCGGCCGAGGAGGCGCCCGCCGGCATCGCGGGCGCCCAGCTCCCGCGCCAGCACCACGTTGCCGAGGACGGTGAGGTGCGGAAACACGGAATAGCGCTGGTAAACCACACCGCGCTCGGGGCCGGGCTCGGCCGGAATGGGCTTGCCGTCCAGCTCGATCACGCCGCGGGTGGGCACTTCCTCGGAGAGCAGCATTTTCAGGAAGGTGGTCTTGCCGCAGCCGGAGGGCCCGACCAGCGCCACGAACGCCCGCTCCTCGATCTCCAGGTCGATGTCCTCCAGCACCACGCGGTCGTCATATTCCTTCCACAGGTGGCGGACGCTGATGAGGCTCATTGGGCGGTCCTCGCGGCGGCGAACCAGGGGAAGGCGCGGCGCTGGAGCGCCACCAGCGCGATTTCCATGAGGAAGGCGAGCAGCGTGATCCAGACGACGTAGGGCAGGATCACGTCCATGGCGAGATAGCGGCGCACCAGGAAGATGCGGTAGCCGAGCCCGCTCTCGGAGGCGATCGCCTCCGCCGAGATGAGGAACAGCCACGCCGGGCCGATCTGGAGCCGCACCGAATCGATGAGCCGGGGCAGGATCTGCGGCAGCACCACCCGCAGCACCAGCGTCCAGGAGGAGGCGCCCAGGGTCTGCGCCTTGATGAATTGCTGTGGCGGCATGTCGGTGACGCGCAGTGCGATGTCGCGCACGAGAAGAGGCGCGATGCCGATGGCGATGAGCGCGATCTTGGACGCTTCGCCCAGCCCCATGGTGATGAACAGGATGGGCAATATGGCGAGCGGCGGCACCATGGAGACGACCGCCACGAACTGCCCCAGCAGCGCCCGCAGATAGGGCAGCACGCCGATGGCGATGCCGAGCACCGCGCCGACCAGGGTGGCGATGCCGAGCCCGGCGAACAGGCGCCCGAGGCTCGCCGCCGTGTCGGACCACAGCGGAATGGTTCCGGTGCGCGGATCCACCGTGAAGGCCATGCGCACGACGGCGTCGCCGATGGTGGCGAAGGAGGGCAGCAGCTTGTCCGCCGGATTGTCCGCGAGGCGCACCGCCGAGGCGACGAGATAAAGCACCAGCACGCAGACGAAGGGCAGCAGCGCCAGGACCCGGGCCCATCCTGGGGCGGGGAGTCGATTGACGAGGCGCATCGACGGTCCTCTCTCGGCGGGGTTCATGCGGGGTGCGCGGGCGCGGCCGGCGCGGCGGGGAAGGTGGCTCGGGTCCCCTCTCCCGCGTGGGGAGAGGGGCGAGGGCAGGAAGCCTCAGAGCTTGCCGGCGGCGGCGTCCGACATGAAGGCGTCGTTGAAGCGCAGCTTCACGTTCTTCTTGTCGCCCAGCACCTTGCCGTCGGCGAGCTCGATGCCCACGACGTCCACGGACGGCGCGCCGTTGCCCAAGAGGCCGTGGTCGAACAGGAAGTGGCGCACCTTGTCCATGGTGGTGCCCACCTCGGGCGAGCGGGCGAAGGCGGCCGCGTCGGCGGGCTTGGCGAACAGCTTGGTGGCGGCCATCTGCTTTTCGAAGCCGGCGAGATCGGTGCCGGAGGCCTTGCCCATGGCCTCGCGGGCGGCCTTGCCCTCCGGCGTGTCGGCGATCATGAGGGCCAGCGTCTCGTACCAGATGCCGGTGAGGGCCTTGGCGAAGGCGGGGTTGTCCTTCAGCGTCTGCGTGTTCACCACGGTGAGGTCCATGATCTCGCCGGGGATCTGCGAGGAATCGAACACCTTGTGGGCCTTGGGATCGGCCAGGATCTCGGAGACGATGGGGTTCCAGGTGACCACCGAGGTCACGTCCGGGGTCTTCCAGGCGCTCGCCATGTCGGCGTCGGAGGTGGAGACCACCTTCACGTCCTTCTCCGCGAGGTTGATGGAGGCGAGCGCGCGGGCGAGCAGGTAGTGGGAGACGGAGAACTCGACCAGGTTCACCTTCTGGCCCTTGATGTCGGCCAGCTTGTCCTTGTCCTTCAGGATCACGGCGTCGTTGCCGTTGGAGAAGTCGCCGATGATGAGGGCGGTGGTGTCCACGCCGCCCACCGCCGGAGTGGAGAGGGCGTCCATGTTGGTGACGGTCAGGGCATCGAAGCCGCCCACCGTGTATTGATTGATGGATTCGGCATAGTCGTTCACCTGAACGACATCGATGTTGATGCCGTACTTGTCGGCCCACTTCTTGACGATGCCGGCTTCCTTCGCGTAGCCCCAGGGCATCCAGCCCACATAGATGGTCCAGGCCAGCTTGAAGTCCTTCTTCGGCGCGGCAAAAGCGCTGCCGGTGCTCAGCGGCACCGTGGCCGCGAGCACGCCGAGCGCGAGCGCGCCGGCCTTGAGGATGTTCTGGATGTGGTATTTGCCTGACATCGCCAATTCCCCTCGTGGTTCGAAGCGCGCCTGTTTCGGCGCGAGATCCAATCGAGACCTGGAACTGGCGAGACCTAGTGGTGCCAATTCCTGGCCACTGAGGTCTCCCGGGATTTTGCCCCGCCGTGCCCGCGCGGATGTCTCCCGCCCGGGTAGCAGCTCTCGGACCAGCGTCTCCTGCGAGACCGGAACCCTAGCCGCCAACTCATTGCATTCATAAAAGTCGGAAGGGCGAGCGAAGGCAACGTCGTTCTTCAGGCACCGTGCCGAAATTTTGCACAGCACTTTGCCTGCGCGAAGATCATGCCGGGGGTGTGGGGCGGAGCTCCCACGCGAGCGCCGAGTGGGCTCCACGCCGCGCCCGAGCGGCGATGCTGGCGAAGCCCCTTCGGGGGCCGCGCCCAGCCAGCGGCGGGCGGTGCCCCTTGCACCCCGCCGCGCGTTTCTTCGCCCTGTCCTGTGCCGGCCTTGCCCGAGCCGGCTAGTCGCCCACCAGGCCCGGCGGGCGCGGCAGGTCGCCGAAGCCGCGGGTGGGCGGCAGGGTGGGTTCCAGTGGCAGCGGTGGGCGCACGACATTGGCCGGAGGCCTCTGCGCCGCCGGCTGCGCGGTCGCCGCCGGGCGCGGGCGCGCCTGGACGCTGGTGGGAGGCGCGGCCTGTTGGGGCGGGGCGCGATGGGGCGCCGGAGTGGTGCCCGGCCGCGCGGCTTCCGGCGCGCTTGCCGGAGCCGGTGCGGGGGGGGACGCCACGGCTGCGGGGCCTCGGATCGGCTCGGCCGCCGGGCCTCCGCTCGTCGCGGCGCCGGCCGTGGGTGCGCCGGTGGCGGCGCCAAAGGGAGCGGCTGCGGGTGGCGGCAGGTCCTGGCGCTCGATCACCCCACCGGCGCGGCCGGGCGAGGCACGTGCCGGCTGCGCCGTCGCCGGAGCGGCCGGGCGAAAGGCTGCGGCCGGCGGCTGCGCCGGAGGGGTCTGCGCGGCAGGAGCGGGCGTTGCGGGGGGCGGCTGGACGGTGGACGGGGGCGTCGCGGCCGGCGGCGGCGTTGGAGTGGTCGGCACGGCCGGTGTCGGTGTGGCGGGGGCCGGCGATGGGGCAGGGCGGAGGGCCGTGGCCGGTGGCGGCACCGGCGCGGCCTGCACGGCCGGTGCGGGCGTGGTGGGAGCCGCTGTCGTGGGGGCCGGCGATGCGGTCGGCGTGGTCGGCGAGGGGGCGCCGCCGTGCTGCTCCTCCAGGCGGCGGGTCTCGCGCTCGATGGCGCGCATGGCGATCACGCCGGTGAGCCCGGTGGCGCTCACGCGACGGTCGGGGGCGGCAAGGTTGCCGCGCCAGGCGAGCGTGGCCGTGGGCGCGGCCCCGCCCTGGGCGGGGCCCTCATAGTCGATGGCGGTTTCCACCAGCAGCCGCGCCAGATCGAGGCTGCCGGAGAACGCGAGCCGGGTGTCGCCCGCCTGGGCGCGGGCGGGGGAGAGGCGGGCTGCCCCGCCCACCACGCTCAGGGTGGATTCGGCCACCGGCACCGCCAGCGGGCCGCGCATCAGCGCACGGTCGAACATGAGGGCCGTGTGCCGCTCGTCCGGGGGCGGGGAGAGGCTTTCGGCCTCCGCCAGCACCGCCGCGAGGGCGGCTGGGTCGGCGTCCGCGACGCCGAGGTCCTGCACCGCGATGGTGCCCTGGCCCGAAAGGGCCTGCACCAGCTGCAGCGGCGTGCGGCCGGTGCCGCCGAGGTCGAGGGAGAGGCTGACGCGGCCTGAGGGCGGTGTGCGCGCGCCCGCCAGCGCGGCGAGGGCGGCGACTTCCACCTTGTCCAGCAGCAGGCGGCCTTCCGCCTCCACCACATCGTCGGCGCGCCGGTGCAGCTCGATGCGCGCGCCCACCTTGCCGCCGCCGAAGGCGCCGGAGATGTCCCGCAGCTCCAGGCCGGTGCCGTCGCTCGCGAGCCTCAGCTTCCCCTGCTCCAGTACGTAGGGGCCGATGAGGGCGAGCCGGCCGGCGTCGAGATCGATGCCGAGGGCGATGCCGTTCACCGGATTGGGCAGGAAGCGGGCGTTGCTCCAGGGCAGGGCGGCCGGGCCCGCTGGCGGCTCGGCCGCGCGCGCGCCGAACAGGCCGATCAGCACCGGCGCGGAGAGCGTGTCGAAGGAGAGCCGACCGGTGAGGCGCGGCACGCTGCCGGGCTCCAACGCCAGCGCGCCGGCAATGGGCGCGCCGCCGAGGGAGCCCTCAAGGTTCGCGGCCTGCCACGACCCGTCCGCGCGGGAAAGGGAAAAGGCGAGGGCGGCGGGCACGGGGGCGTTGCCGGCTGCGGCCGCGACCTGCGGCAGCAGCCGGCCGAGGTCGGCGCCATCGGCACGCACTGCGAGCTGCGGCGCGAACGCGCCGTTGACGAGCCGCGCCGTGCCTTCGGCGGTCAGGCTCACGCCGGTGGCGGTGAGCGCCGCGCGCACATCGCCCTCGCCCTGGGTGAGGGGGGAGAGGCTGAAGGTGCCGTGGACCGCGCCGAGCTTCGGGTTGAGCCCGCCGATGCCGAGCGCGCCCAGCACCGCCGCGCCGTCGGCCGCGTCGGCGGTGAGCGAGACCGCCAGCGGCACGCCGGCGGTGCTGCGGGTGAAGGCGACCTCGCCGGTGATGCGGCCGAGGCTGCCGGCGGTGGTGATGCCGCGGCTGCCGGCCTCGCCCCACACCACGGCTGTGGAAAGCTTCACCGGAGCCGCTACCGGCGCGAGGCGCGCCATGACCTCGGCGGTCTCGGGCCCGGCCACGAGGGCGGCCACGGGCACGAGGCCATCGGCCTTGGCACCGCTCATCGTGAGATTGAACTCGCCGCGCGGGGTGGTGGAGAAATTCTCCATCCAGCCCGCGCCCTCCAGATGAAGGCCGGCGAGGTCGTCCATCACCATGCGCTTCACCCGCCAGCTGCCGCTGGTGGCGGCGGCATCGAGGGCGAGGCGGCCCAGGGGCTGGCCGGCGAGGGTGAGGTTGCGGCCGTCGAGCTTCAGGCTGGCGTCGGCGCCGCCGCCCACGGCGGTGGCCGCCCGCTGCAGCGCCGCCACCAGCGGGTCGAGTGCGAAGCCGTCCATGGCGAGGCTCATGTCCAGCTTCGGGCCGCCGCTGTCGGGCAGGGCGGCGGAGATGGAACCGGTGAGCCGGCTGTCGCCGAAGGCGGCGTTCAGGTTGTCGAGGGCGACGGCGCCGGGCGAGAGCTTCAGCCGGGTCGCCACGCGCGCCGGGCCAGCCACGCTCGCCGCAAGATCGCGCGCGGCCTCCGGTGCCGCCCAGCGCAGGAAGGCTGCGGGGTCCTCGGCGGCGAGCGAGAGGTTGCCGGAAAAGCCGCCCGCCTCCGGCGCGCCGGAGGCCTTCAGGGTCGCCTTGCCGGGGAACTGGGCCTCGGCGGTGTCGATGCGCCAGCCGGCATGGCTGCCGGTGATGTCGAGGCGCACGTCGCGCACCACGGTGCCGCCCAGCATGAGCTGCTCGGAGGAGACCCCGATGCGCGAGGCGATGTCGGGCGCTGGCAGGTCGGCCAGCAGGCGCGCGCCGCGCGCCAGGGTCTCGGCCGGGCGCACGGCCGGGCTCATCCCGTCCGTGGCGCCGCCGGAGGCGCCGAGGGCGTCGAGATCGAGGCTGCGGGCGTTCAGCACCACATCGAGCCCGATGGCCCGCCCCAGGGTGAGGCGCGCGGCGCCGGCGAGCTGGGCCGGTGTCGCCTCGCCGCCCAGGGCCAGCTCCAGGCTGTCCGCCAGCATCTGGGCGGGGGAGGCCTTCAGGTGGCCGGAGAGCTGCCAGGATTCGAGCCCGCCCGCGCCCTTGCGGATCAGGCTCGCGCGGCCGTCGAAGCCGGGCACGCCATCGGCGGCGGAAAGGGCGCCGTCAAGATCCACCTTGTAGGGGCGGGTGCGACCGTCGAGCACGAGGCGCAGCTTGCCGCTGCCCGCCGCGTCGAGCTTGCCCAGGGTGGCGCGCAGGCCGAAGCGGGCACCGGAGGCCGCGACCTCGCCGTCCAGCCTGAACGGGCCGGAGAGGGAGCGGGCCTCGCCGGTGAGGTCGAGGTCGTCGAGGCTCACGGTCTGGTCGGAGGCGCGGTCGAGCAGGTCGAGGCTGCCGTCGCGCACTTCCAGCCGCGCGATGCCGAGCTCCGCCGCGCGGCCGGCGCCGGTGGGCAGGGCGATGCGGCCGTTGCTGTCGATGACGATGCGCATGCGCGGTTCCACCAGCGTGACGCCGGTGGCCTCCACCTCGCCGCGCATGAGGGCGCCGAGGGAAAGCTCTGCCTTGAACTCGCGCACCGTGCCGCCGGTGGAGACCACATCGCCCAGGGTCACGTCCGCGAGGGTGAGGCGCGGGGCGGGCAGGATCTCGGCCTCAATGGAGCCGCGGATCACCACCGGGATGCCCAGGGTGCGGGCGATCTCGCGCTCGAAGGTGCCGCGCCAGGCGTTCCAGTCTACCACCAGCGGCGCCGCGAAGGCGCCGAGGATGGCGAGCGTCACCGCAGTCGCGAGGCTGATGAGGATCCCTTGCACGCCCGTCTCCCCGGTGGCCCGCCGGCGGCGGGTCGTTTCGGCGCCGGAGCGTTTCCCCGTTTCATGAAATCGGGGAAACGCTCCTGATTCCTGCGTTGACGCGTTTTCTTCACGCGAACCGGTTTCCACTTCGCTCGAAAACGCTCCAGTGTGGCGCATCTTCGCGTCGATGTTGCGGTGCGAAAAGGGGCCGGCGCTCCCTTTTCGCACATCCGGCGCGTTTGCGCGCGGCGGCGCTCAGACCGTGATGATCTTGCCCGGATTCATGATGTCCAGCGGGTCGAGCGCGCGCTTGATGGCGGCCATGGCCGCGAGCGCCTCGGCGCCGTGCTCGGCGGCCATGTACTTCATCTTGCCCTGGCCGATGCCGTGCTCGCCGGTGCAGGTGCCGCCCATGGCGAGCGCGCGCTCCACCAGCCGGCCCATGAAGTCCTTGGCCTTGGCGAGGTCGGCGGCGTCCTCCATGTCCACCATCAGCACGGTGTGGAAGTTGCCGTCGCCCACATGGCCGACGATGGGGGCGATGAGGCCCATGGCGTCGATGTCGGCCTTGGTTTCCTCCACGCAGTCGGCGAGGCGGGAGATGGGCACGCACACGTCGGTGGCCACCGCCTTCGCGCCGGGCCGCAGCAGCAGCGCCGCCCAATAGGCGTCGTGCCGGGCCTGCCACAGGCGCGAGCGCTCCTCCGGCCGGGTGGAGAATTCGGACGGGCCGCCGCCGAACTCCGCGGCGATGGCACCGAAGCGCTCCGCCTGCTCGTGCACGCCGGCCTCGGTGCCGTGGAACTCCAGGAACAGGGTGGGCGTCTCGGCAAGGCCGAGCTTCGCATAGGCGTTGCACGCCTTCACCTGCACCTCGTCCAGCAGTTCGATGCGGGCCACCGGAATGCCGCTCTGGATGGTGGCGATGACCGTGTCGCAGGCGGCGGCGATGCTGGGGAAGGGGCATACGGCGGAGGAGATGGCCTCCGGGATGCCGTAGAGCTTGAGGGTGATCTCGGTGATGATGCCGAGCGTGCCCTCGGCGCCCACGAACAGGCGGGTGAGATCATAGCCGGCGGAAGACTTGCGGGCGCGGGTGGCGGTCGTGAGGAGGCTGCCGTCGGCGGTCACCACCTTCAGGGACAGCACATTGTCCTTCATGGTGCCGTAGCGCACCGCATTGGTGCCCGAGGCGCGGGTGGAGACCATGCCGCCCAGGGAGGCGTCGGCGCCGGGGTCGATGGGGAAGAACAGGCCCTGGTCGCGCAGATCCTCGTTCAGGCGCTTGCGGGTGACGCCGGGCTCGATGACGCAGTCGAGGTCGGCGGCGTTCACCGCGAGGATGCGGTTCATGCGCGAGAGGTCGATGCACACCCCGCCGCGCGGGGCATTCACCTGTCCCTCCAGGGAGGTGCCCGCGCCCCAGGGGATGACCGGAACCTGCCGGGCCGCGCAGATGCGCACGGCGGCCTGCACATCTTCCGCGCATTCCGCGAACACCACCACGTCTGCGGGCTCGTTGGGCAGGTAGGTGGTCACATTGGCGTGCTGCTCGCGGATGGCCGCATTGGTCACGACCTTGTGACCCAGAGCCGATTTCAGTTCCGCTGTGGCGGAGACGACACGATCACCGTGGAGGGGCCGGGAGTTCGCTTCTGCGGCAAGCATTTACTTTTCCTTAACTTTGGTCCCCGTCCCCGGAAGGAGGGGTGATTCGGCTTCCGGCGGAAGTGGTAGGAGATGGCCATCCGGAGGTGTTTTCAGTTTGACAGTGATATTTCCGAATCGCTCCGTCCGCCAGATTTTGCTCCATTTCCGGGGTGACGATGGCCGCTAATCACGGCACAGTGCTCGGCCAGGAAGCAACTCCAAGACAGGGCGCGACTGCCATGCTGGATCGGATCGACTTCGAGCCCGTATTCTTCGCCCCATTTGTCTCATCCGCCAGAAAGGTGGAGCGGGCGTGGATCGACTATAACGGCCATTTGAAGATGGCTTACTATAATCTTCTCTTCGACCAGGCTATGGACGAGGCGCTAAATCTTCTCGGCCTGGGGCCGGATTATGCGCAACAGCGTGGCTCGTCTTTCTTCACTGCAGAAGCGCATGTGCGTTACCTGCGGGAGATCACGCCCGAATGTCCGGTGCGGGTCACCTTGCGCCTCCTGGACTATGACGAGAAGCGCATCCACCTCTACCAGGTGCTGCATCATGCCGTCGAAGGCTGGGCCTCCGCCATCTGCGAGCAGGTGGCGCTGCACGTGGACCTGAGGCGGCGTCATGTCACCCCCTTCCCGGATGACGTGCTGGAGCGCATCGCGCTCATGCGCGCCACCCATGCCGCGCTTCCCGCGCCCGAAGGGGTGGGGCGGCGCGTGTGCATGGCCGCCCGCTGCTGACAGCGGCCGCGCGATTCCCTTCGGAGCCGCCGCGACGACGGGCTGCGTCAGTCGCGGTGGTACGTGGTTGACAGGCGGGGCGGTGGCTTGTATCTCCGCGCCACCGCCTGCCTCATTTCCGGGCTTTCACGCGGAACCCCCTGAAAATGTGAGATCCATCGTCCCTGCAAAGAGCGGGCCGAAGGGGTCGTGCTGCCATTGCGTGCAATGCAGGGCAGCTATGCTGACCTATTTTCTTGCCGAGCGCCCGGCGTGGCATATCCTGGGGTCATCAAGGGCAATCGCCCGGGATGACCCGGAACAGGAGGCCTCCATGAGCGCCGTGACCTATCCCGCGAAGTCGTTCACCCTCTCCAGCGCGGCCCATTCGGGCGCGGGGAAGCCGGCAAACGGCCTTCTTGCGCGCATGCTCGAAGCCGTCATCACCGCGCGCGCCGCCCAGGCGGAGCGCGAGGTTGCCCGCCATCTCGCGTTCCGCGGGCGAGACCCGCACGATCCGGGTTACTGAACGGGGCGCGACCATGCGCAGCCGATGGCGTCCGGCGTCGCTGCCGGGCGCCATCGGTGACCTGCCAAGGCCGGTCGCGTGGCCGCGCCGGGCCGGAATGCTAGGCCCCTCGTCTCATCGTCGCCGCGCCTCCCTGAGGGGGCGCGGCGCGAGCTGCCATATGCGGCGGCGAATGTTCCTGCGGGGGAAGGTCGGGGAGGGGAGGCGGTCACCTCGGACATGCTCCGCGTTGTCGCTCCCTCCCCGATTTCCCCGGCGCAGCGGTCTCGCCCCTGAGTCGACGTGGTGGCCGAGAGAAACCCGAACAGCACTCGAAAAGCCGGGCTGATCATGGTGGCGGAGTGTCGCTTTGCCGTTCGGGCGGCGCGGCGGATTCCCGACGGTCGTGTTTTCGAAGCGTGGCACGTGGCTGGGCGCCGGCACGAAGCCGGCGTCGCCCGCCTTCGGCGTCAGCGGTCTGCCGCCACCACCAGCGTTGCCCAGCCTTCGATATGGCGGCGCGACACCAGATGCAGGCCCTGACTGCGATAGGCTGCGAGGGCGGCCGGCACCTGCGACACCAGGAGGCCGGAGAGGACGATCCATCCGCCCGGCGCCAGCAGGCCGGCGAGCGGCCGGGCGAGCCGCTTCAGCGGCGGCAGGAGAATGTTCGCCAGGATGAGGTCATAGGGCCCGCCCTCGACGATGGTGCGGGCGTCCGCGCCCGCCGCATGCAGCAGCGTCACGCCGGGTCCCGCCTTGTTGGCGCGGGCATTGGCGCGCGCGGTGCGTACCGCGACGATGTCGATGTCGCTCGCCACCACCTGGGTGTGGAAGCAGCGGGCGGCCGCGATGGCGAGCACGCCGGTGCCGGTGCCCACGTCCAGAACCCGCTGCGGCCGGCTGCGCCGCGCCACGTCGGTGATGGCGGCGAGGCAGCCCTGGGTGGTGCCGTGGTGGCCGGTACCGAAGGCGAGCGCGGCCTCGATCTCGATGCCGATGGCGCTCGCCGGAACGCGCGCGCGGTCATGGGCGCCATGCACCATGAAGGGGCCCACCTTCACGGGGGCGAGGCCCTCCAGGCTCGCGGCCACCCAGTCCTTCTTCTCCACCGTGGAGAAGACCGCACCGGCGGCCACCTCTTCCCCGGCCGCCAGGGCCACCAGCTCGCGCAGGCGGTCGGCGTCGAAGGCCTCGCCGGCATAGACCTCCACCTCCCAGTCGTCCTCCGCGCGCTCGAAGTGGGTCACGGCCACCTCGGCGGGGTCGAAGGTCTCGGAGATGAGGTCGGCGATGCGCATCGCCGCGGCGCGCGAGGCGGCCACACGCATGACATGGGAGGCGTCGTTCGGAGGAAGGCCTTCGAGCATCGGGGGCGGGTATCCGGCTTCGGGGGCGGCCCGGCCGCACGGGCGGCGCCGAGAGGTGCCGGGCCCGGCGGCATCGGCCGCATGGGGCGCTTGTCGGCCACCCCGCGCCGGTCCGTCAAGGCCCCGGCGGCGGGCGCGCCGTCGGCGGCGTCATGCCGTCGGCCCCGGTCTGCGAGCGGCGGCACATGGATTTCGCGCACAAGCGGGCTTCACCCAAGCACCGTGCCGGCCTGACCGCAGTCCTGCGAGAAAAGCCCACGGGCTTGATCTCACGCCTTCTCCACGAAGGTCTCCAGCACCCGCTTCTCGCCGGCCTTGTCGAACTGCACCGTCAGCTTGTTGCCGTCGATGCCGACGACCTCGCCGTAACCGAACTTGATGTGGAACACCCGCTCGCCCTTGCTGAAGGCGGAGGCCGCCCCGGTGGAGGTGGCGAGGAGCGTGCCTTCGATCACGGGTGGCGCGCCGCGCTGGGGCCCGCGCCCGCCGCGCCCCGCGCCGTAACCACCTCCGCCGCGTTCGCCGAAGCCGGAGCTCTCGCTGCGCACGCTCTGCGCCCGCTGCCAGCCGGGGGTGGAATAAGAGGAATTGCCGAACGAGCCGCCGCCCGAGGCGCCGCCCATGCGGTCGAACCGGCTCTCGCCGTAGCCGGCGTTGCCATAGCTGGAGCCGCCGTAGCCGGAGCCGCCCCAGCCCATGCCGCCGCGGCTTTCCTCCACGCGCACGTGGGCATCGGGCAGCTCGTCGAGGAAGCGGCTCGGCACGGTGGAGTTCCACAGGCCGTGGATGCGCCGGTTGGAGGCGAAATAGATGCGCGCCGAGGCCCGCGCCCGCGTGATGCCCACATAAGCGAGGCGGCGTTCCTCCTCCAGGCCCGCCTTGCCCTGCTCGTCCAGCGCCCGCTGGTGGGGGAATAGGCCCTCCTCCCAGCCGGGCAGGAAGACGGTATCGAATTCCAGGCCCTTGGCGGAATGCAGTGTCATCACCTGCACTGCGTCCTCGCCGGCGCCATTGTCGGTGTCCATCACCAGGGAGATGTGCTCCAGGAAGCCGCCGAGGTTCTCGAACGGCTCCATGGAGCGCACCAGCTCCTTGAGGTTCTCCAGGCGGCCGGAGGCCTCGGCCGAGCGGTCCTTCTGCCACATCTCCGTGTAGCCGCTCTCGTCGAGCACGATCTCGGCCAGCTCGGTGTGGGAGAGCACGCGGGCCTGCTCGCGCCAGCGGGCGAACATCTCCATCAGGCCGCGCAGGGTGCCGCGCACCTTGGGCTTCAGCTCCTCGCTCTCGGTGAGGGCGCGGGCGGCCTCCTGCAGCGGCACCCCGGCCGCGCGGGCCACATCGTGGATCTGCTTCAGGGTCGCGTCGCCGATGCCGCGCTTGGGCACGTTCACGATGCGCTCGAAGGCGAGGTCGTCGGCACCCGAATTCACGCAGCGCAGATAGGCGAGCGCATCGCGGATCTCGGCCCGCTCGTAGAAGCGCGGGCCGCCGATGACCCGGTAGTTGAGGCCGAGGGTGACGAAGCGATCCTCGAACTCGCGCATCTGGAACGAGGCGCGCACCAGGATAGCGATCTGCGAGAGGGGATGGCCGGCGCGCTGGAGCGCCTCGATCTCCTCGCCAATGGCGCGGGCCTCCTCCCCCGAATCCCAGGCGCCGGTGACGGTGACGTGCTCGCCGTCCTCGCCTTCCGAGAACAGGGTCTTGCCGAGCCGCCCCTCGTTGTGGGCGATGAGGTGGGAGGCGGCGGCCAGGATGTGGCCGGTGGAGCGGTAGTTGCGCTCCAGGCGGATCACCGTGGCGCCGGGAAAGTCGCTCTCGAAGCGCAGGATGTTGTCCACCTCCGCGCCGCGCCAGCCATAAATGGACTGGTCGTCGTCACCCACGCAGCACACGTTCTTCGAGCCCTGGGCGAGCAGGCGCAGCCACAGATACTGGGCGACGTTGGTGTCTTGATACTCGTCCACCAGCAGATACTTGAACTTGTGGTGGTATTCGGCGAGCACGTCCGGATTCTCGCGGAACAGGCGGATGCCTTCCAGCAGCAGGTCCCCGAAATCGACCGCGTTCAGCGCCTTCAGGCGCGCCTGATAGGCCACATAGAGCGCGCCGCCCTTGCCATTGGCGAATACGGCGCCCTCTCCCGCTGGCACGTCCTTGGGCGAGAGGCCGCGGTTCTTCCAGCCGTCGATGGTGGCGGCCAAAAGGCGCGCCGGCCAGCGCTTCTCGTCGATGTTCTCGGCGGCGAGAAGCTGCTTCAGCAGGCGGATCTGGTCGTCCGTGTCGAGGATGGTGAAGCCGCTCTTCAGGCCCACCAGCTCGTGGTGGCGGCGCAGCAGGCGCACGCCGATGGCGTGGAAGGTGCCGAGCCAGGGCATGCCCTCCACCTGGTCGCCCACGATGCTGGCAATGCGCTCCTTCATCTCGCGCGCGGCCTTGTTGGTGAAGGTCACGGCCAGGATCTGCGAGGGAAAGGCGCGCCCGGTGGCGAGGATGTGGGCGATGCGGGTGGTGAGCACGCGCGTCTTGCCGGTGCCGGCGCCGGCCAGCACCAGCAGCGGCCCCTCCAGCGTTTCCACCGCCGCCCGCTGCTCGGGGTTGAGGCCGTCGAGATATGAGGGGCCTGCGGTGGAGGCTGAAGAGGGGGGTGCCATGGCCGCCCGCGCGCGGGCCGCGATGCCGCCGGGGCGGGGCGCCGGGGCGGGAGCGGGCTCGGTGGGGCGGCGGGCTGGGTCGGAAGGCGTGCTCAAAACGGTGATCTCGTCTCGCTCCGCGAATCTCGCAGGAGAACAAAATGGCACTCATGCCCCTGGAAAGCGAGAGGCGGGGCGTTTGGCCTCATGGCGTGGGCCGGAGTCACGGCGCGGGGGCGGCGGCTTTCGGCAGGTGCACCACGTAGAATTTGCGCACCGGCGTCACGCTGCGCCAGATGCCCGTGAAGCCTGCGGGGATGAGGAAGGATTCCCCCGCCTTGTAGGTCTCCAAATGGCCGGAGGCATCGGTGAGCTCCACGGTGCCTTCCAGCAGCACGCAGAACTCGTCTTCCTCGTAGTGCACGGTGAGGGTTGAGCTTTCCGAGGCCCAGAAGCCGGCGGAGAAGGCTCCGGTCTTGTCCTGGTACCATTCGTGGACGGTGGTGGCGGAGGCCGGGTCGACCGGCGGCACGGGGTTGAAACGGATGGAGCGCAGGGTCATGGCGGTCTCGGCGGTGAGGGCGTGTCGTGCCGCATCCATGGCCGAGGATTCCGGCGGGGGCAAGGAGAAGGCCGCCGTGCTCAGCGGGCCGCCGGCCGCGGCGGTTCCTTCAGGCCGGCGATGAGGACGGCGCCGAGCCCGAAGAAGGCCAGCAGCACCGCCACCCCCGCCTTCTGGCTGGCCGTCAGCGCCGTCACCACCGCCACCGTGGTGGGCGCGGCGAAGGAGGTGATGCGCCCGGAAAGGGCGAACAGCCCGAAGCATTCGGCGAGGTGCTCCGGCGGGGCGAGCCGCACCAGCAGCGTGCGCGAGGCGGCCTGGAGCGGGCCCGCCACCAGCCCGATGAGCAGTCCGAGGCCGAGATAGACCTGCTCCGGAACGGTGGCGAACAGGCCGGTGGCGGGGGCCGTGGGCACCAGTCCGAACAGCACCGAATCCCGAGCAAGCGAGAGCAGCCCCGCGCAGGCGGCGATGAGGCAGCACAACGCGGTGAGAATGACCGCGCGCGAGCCCACGCGATCGTCCAGCCAGCCGCCCGCCAGCGCCCCGAAGGTGCCGGTGATGGTGAGCAGGATGCCGAAGATGCCGATTTCCACCGCGCCCCAGCCGAACACGCCGGCCGCGTAGATGCCACCGAAGGCGAACAGCGCGACCAGCCCGTCCGCATAGATCATGTTGCCGATGAGGAAGCGCGCCAGCATGGGCCGCTCGCGCAGGCGCGGCAGCAGGGCGCGGATGCGGGAGAGGCCGGTCCGCGCCGCCACTGCCATGGGCATGGCGGCGGGCGCGTCCGGCACCAGCAGGAACATGGGCAGCACCAGCAGCGCGAACCAGGCCGCGGTGAACGGCCCGGCGAGACGATCGCCCTCGCGCGCGGCTGCGTCGAGCCCCAGGGCCGGCGGCTGGCCGAGCAGGGTCAGCCCCGTCTCCGGCCGGGTGGAGAAGAAGGCGAGCATGATGGCGAGGGAGATCAGCCCGCCGAAGTAGCCCGCCGCCCAGCCGATGCCCGAGAGGCGCCCGAGCCGCTCCGGCGGCGCGAGGCTCGGCATCATCGCGTTGTTGAACACGGTGGCGAATTCCACCCCGATCGTGCCGAGCGCGAAGGCGGCGAGGATGAGCGGGATGCGACTTGCGTCGCCGGGCGGGGAGAACCACAGCAGCGCCGAGCCCGCCATCAGCATGGCGCCGAACATTGCGATCCAGGGCTTGCGTCGGCCAGAGGCGTCCGCGATCGCCCCCAGCACCGGGGAGCACAGGGCGATGACGAGGCCCGCCGCGCCGGTGGCGAAGCCCCACAGCGCCTGCCCGTCCGCCGGGGTCGGCGCGACCGCGGAGGCGAAATAGGGGGCGAAGATGAATGTGGTGATGAGCGTAAAGTAGGGCTGGCACGCGGGATCGAACAGGATCCAGCCGAAGGCGGCCCGGCGTCGTTCCGAGTCAGTATTGAGCACGGGCATGGCGGTGTCGTTTGCCGTTGAGGAAGGATGCGTCGGTGCGGCTTTTTGGCCTTGTCGGGATCAAATGGCCAGTGACGGGTACGGAGTCAGCATTCCGTTAAATATAGGGTCTAGTTTGCGTCGAACGCAGCGGGCATTTCGTACACGTTCCCGCCTGCTCCGTCACGAATACCGAGTCCGTTCGCGCCGGCGTGTTGCCGGCGTGTGCCGGGTGGAGCCGCCGTCGAATGCCGGCGTCCTCCGGGCTGTCCATGGCGCCGCGTCGGCGCCGAGCGAAGGTTCCTGGGCCATGCGGCAGATCGTTCCGGAACGTGACCACCCCGTCGCGAGCAGGGAGATGGGGCATTTCCTGCACATGCTGCGCCGCGCGGCGGGCGTCGGCTTCGTCGTTTTCGCTCGTCCCGGCGGTCGGCTGCTGGTGGCGGGCGGCGAGGGGCCGGAGGGGTACGAGGCGGCGGGGGAATCCCGCCTGTTCCGGGTGGCTGCCGCGCTGCGCCAGCGGCTTGCCATCGAGGACCTGGAGGCGAGCGCGGAGTTCGGCGGCGCCACGCTTCCCGGCGTGACGCGCCCCCTCCGCTTCTTCGCGAGCGTGCCCCTGCTCTCGCCGGAGGGCGTTGGCCTTGGCGCCCTGTGCGCGCTCGATCCGGAACCCCGCATGCTCGACGACATGGCTGCTCCGGTGGCCCGGCTGGAGGATGGCGCCCCGGTGCTGCTGGCGTTGCTGGCGGCCAAGGCCGCCGGCGCCGAAGCGGCCCGGACTGGTCTCGACCTCGCGCGGGCCGAGGGCGAGGCGCGGGTCCATGCTGCGGTGGGTGAGCGCTATCGGAAGATATACGAGCGGGTGGCCTCTCACGCCCGCATCGGCGTGTGGGAGTGCGATCTCGCCACCCAGCGCCACACCTGGACCGACGGCATCTATGACATCTTCGCCCTGCCGCGCGGCGGGCGCGTCAGCCGCGACATGGTGCTGCCGCTCTACGACCACGCCTCGCGCCGCGAGCTGGAGCGGCTGCGCCAGCGTGCGATGGAGACCGGAGACGGCTTCACCCTCGACGTGCGGGTGCGGGACCTGCGCGGCGTGCTCAAATGGGTGCGCGTGAGCGCGGAGGTGGAGATAGAGAGCGGCCGGCCCGCGCGCCTGTTCGGCCTCATGCAGGACATGACCGCCGAGCGCGACCTCCACGACCGCCTGCACCGGCACGCGGAGTGCGATGCCCTGACCGGCCTCGCCAATCGCGCCGCGTTCGAGCGCGCCCTCGCGGCGCATGGCGGTTCCGAGCCGGAGGCGGTGCTGCTGCTGGGGCTCGACGGCTTCCGGGCGGTGAACAGCAGTTTCGGCCACGCCGCCGGTGACGCCTGCCTTGTCGAGGTCGCCGTGCGCCTGCGGCGGACGTTCCGGGAGGCGGAGCTGGTTGCGCGCGTCGGCGGCGACGAGTTCGCCGTTCTGGTGCGCGGCCTCGCGCCGGTGGCGGATCTGGATGGGCGGGCCGCGGCGGCCGTGGCGGCGATTTCCGCCCCCGTCTCCGTCGAGGGGCGGGAGATCCGCCTCGGCGTGTCCTTTGCCGTCGCGCGCGGCGGGGACGCCGGCGGCGGCCTGTTCGCGCGCGCGGATGTAGCGCTGTCCAGGGCGAAGCCGGTCCGCTCAGGCGCGGCCGTGCCCGCCGCACGCCAGGCGCGCCGCGCCTGAGCTTTTGCCTCGCGGAGGGGGGGATAGCGCGGCGGCTGCCGCAGGTCCGGCCGCATGTGGCGCTTGCCTTGTTGTCTTCCCCCCGCGTCTGTGGCGGGCCTCGCGCGCGGGGCGTACGGCGGGGTGCTGCCGCGCCCCTTTTTCTACTTCTTTTTCTTTGCGCGTGCCATCGCCCGGAATGGCGCGCCCCGCGCGGGCGCAAGCATTCGCCATGTCGCGGAACATGAGCGCGGTATCCGGTGGCCCTCATTGCGCAGCCGGCAAGCCATGCAACCGCATCGATCTGTGTCTTTCACTGGCCGGTAGATCTGGCAATATGAAGTTGTTTGGCGCCCTGCTTAGTCATGACGGTTTGATGACAAGCAATAATGAGATACCTTGAAAATTTTTTTCGTGACTCGACCATGATGTAATAGGCCGTTGCATTGCGGGCGGTTATGTCTCCAGGGCGGGCCTTCGCGGCGTTCCGGCACTGGCCGGAGGCGGCAAGGGTGCGGGCGGCAAGAGCGGGGGTGCGCATGAAGTCCCAGATTGTCGAAGAGCTCGGCCAGGCCGAGGTGCTCCTGCCCTCTCTCATCGCCGACGGCCTGCGGGCCAACGACCGCGTGAAGGTGCGCCTCAGCGTGCTGCAGGACGCTGGCCGCCGGGTCCGCGCTCCCGCCCCGCCGCGTTTCGCGCTCACAGAGGAATGCCGCGAGGTGGGGCTCGACCCCGTGGCCATGGATGCGCTGGTGACGCGGGCCGGTCGCGCCGCCGCCGACGAGGTGAGCGCGCCGGGCATCGGCGCCCTGGGCGTCGGCATCTGGGACGACGTGGAAACCATGGCGCGGGCGGTGGCGGCCGGCGATCCGGAGGCGGGCAAGGTGGCCGAGCGCCGCCTCTCGGGGATGCGCGAGCGCACCGCCCTCGGCAACAGCGACACCCTCTCCGAGGCCGAGATCCTCGCCCTCTCCAGCCTTTCGGCCAATGGCGGCGACAGCGTGCACCGCCTTGTCATGGACCTGCACAAGGACCTCAACCGCCTCGCCGCCGCCCATGCGGAGGAGGTGGTGGCCGGCGCCCACGCCTATGGGCTAAAACCCGAGGACCGGCCTGTGGTGGAGGCCTTCATGCGCGGCGTGGAGGCGACGCGCCCGCTGAAGTTCGACCATCCCGGCCTCGCCACCATCTCCACCCGCGCGGGCACCCGGCTGACCATCCAGAACGACATCGGCGAGACCGATGCCCATGTGGTGGTGATCGTGGTGGAGAATGACACCGTGAGCGTCACCTATTCCGATGTGCACCGCCCGCGGGCCAAGTTCTTCGTCTCCTGCCTCGACGGCTTCCCCGCCAAGTGGAGCGACCTCGACGCCCGGCGGGCGGAGGGGCTGGCGGAAGGCGGCGTGTTCTATCTCGTGTCCGGCCGCTTCACCGATGCGGACGAGGGGCGGCGCTTTGCCTTCCTGGAGGCGCTCGGGGCCTCGCTGGTGTTCCTCATCGACTGGAACAAGGCACGCAAGGTGCTGCGCGCCTGGGTGCCGAAGGCCGATGCCGTGCGCATCCTGCAGTGGGCGGCGCGCAGCCGGGTGGGCCATCGCGCCTTCCTGGAACTCGGCGGCAGCGACCTGGTCTCGGCGGCGGTGCACCATGCCGCGCCCACGCGCATCGGCTTCGGCGAGCGGCTCGACGCCGTGCTCGGCCGCGAGGCGGCGGTCGGCTTCCTCGAGGCGGTGCTGCGCATCTCCGCCGAGGCGCTGCTGGACGGAAGCTCCCTGCGCCTCGCCCGTGACCGCATCGAGGCGGATCTCGTCTGGCGCCTGGAGCGGGTGGATACCGCGCTGCTCGGAGTGGTGATCCGCCAGGCGGGGCTCGCCCGCGAGGTGTCGGTGGCCATCGCCCAGCATGTGGATGCGCTCGCCAGCGGGCGCGAGGCGGATGGCGCCGCGCTCGCCGCCCGCGCCCGCCGCATCGAGCAGAAGGCGGACCGCATCGCCCTGGAAGTGCGCGGGGAGGTGGCCCGGCTCGACGCCGACCGTGGCGTGGAGCGGCTCGCCGACTGCATCGAGGAGGCCATCGACGAGCTGGAGCAGGCGGCTTTCATCGCCTCGCTGGTGCCGGCGGGGTTCGAGGCCGCCCTCGCGGAGCTGCTGGTGCGCCTCGGCCATCTGGCGGTGGCGGGCAGCGAGGCGGCGGCCATGGGCGTCGCCGCCGCCGCCGAGATCCCCGATGGCAACCGCGTGGACAGCGAAGACGCCCTCGCCGCCTTCGGCCGGCTGGTGGAGATCGAGCACGAGGGCGACGCCGCCGAGCGGGCGGTGACCACGCGGGTGCTGCAGGGCGATTACGAGACCCGGGTGGCCCTGAGCGCCCTGGAGTTGGCGCGCGCGCTGGAGCGAGCCTCCGACCAGCTTGCCCGCTTCGGGCACCTGCTTCACGCCCACGTGCTGGCCGACCTCACCCGATAGGAAGGGCACCCCCATGAAGATCGTGCGCATCGGCGCCACGGGCGCCGCGACCGAGCCCACCGCTTTGCCGTCCGCGGAGATAGTGGGGGCAAAGGCCGCCAACCTCGCCCAGATGGCGGCCCTGGGCCTGCCGGTACCGCCGGCCTTCGTGCTGCCCGTGAGCCTGTGCGCCGCCATCGTGCGTGGCGACGGGGATGCGCGAGAGAAGCTGCGCGCCGGCCTGACCGAGGGCATCCGCTTCCTTGAGGAGGCCACCGGCCGGGTGCTGGGCGACCGGCGCCGGCCGCTGCTGGTTTCAGTGCGCTCCGGCGCCGCGCGCTCCATGCCCGGCATGCTGGACACGGTGCTCGACGTGGGCGCGACGCCGGAGGCGGTGCACGGCCTCATCCGCAGCACCGGCAACCCGCGCTTCGCCTGGGATTGTCGTCGCCGCTTCCTGGAAAGCTTTGGCAGCGTGGTGCTGGCGGTTGCGCCCGCCGTGCTCGAGGCGCCCCGCGACGCCGTACTGGCCGAGGAGGGCGTGGACGGCCTGGACGAACTCGACTGCGAGGCTCTGGAGCGCCTCGCCCGCGCCTATTCCGAGGCGCTCGACGACGACGGCGATGCCGCCCCGGCCGAGCCCATGGCACAGCTGGAGGCCGCTGCCCAGGCCGTCTATCGCTCCTGGATGGGCGAGCGCGCGCGCACCTACCGCACGCTGGAGCACCTGGAGCACCTGGAGGGCACCGCCGTGACGGTGCAGGCCATGGTGTTCGGCAATCGCGGGCTGACCTCCGGCTCCGGCGTCGCCTTCTCGCGGGACCCTTCCAGCGGGGCGCCCGAGCCGGTCATCGACGTGCTGTTCGAGGCGCAGGGGGAGGATGTGGTTTCCGGCGCCCGCTCGCCACAGACCGAGGTGGCCCTCGTGCGCGCGGTGCCCATGGCGGCGCGCGAGCTGCGCCGCATCCTTGTCGTGCTGGAGCGCGCCTTCCGCGACGTGCAGGACGTGGAGTTCACCATCGAGGGTGGGCGCCTGTGGATGTTGCAGACCCGTGCCGCCAAGCGCACGCCGCGGGCGGCCCTGCGCATCGCCATCGATCTCGTCCATGAAGGCGTCATCACGCCTCAGGAGGGACTGGCGCGCGTGGGCGCGCTCGATCCGCAGGCGTTGGTGGAGGCGCGCCTCAGCAACGTGGGCGATCCGCTGCTGCACGGCACCGGTGCCTCGGCGGGCGTGGCGGTGGGCCGGGCGGCCTTCTCCTCGCGCAGTGCCCAGCGCCTCGCCGATGGCGGCGAGCCGGTGATCCTGGTGCGGCCGGACACCTCCACCTCCGATGTCGCGGGCTTCTCCGTCTCGGCGGGCATCGTGACGGCGGTGGGCGGGCGCACCGCCCATGCGGCGCTGGTGGCGCGGCAGATGGGCAAGCCCTGCGTGGCCGGCTGCGTGGAGCTGGCTGTGGACCCGGAGGCCGGAGAGGCGAGAGTGGGCGACACCCGGATCGTGGAGGGCGACTGGCTCTCCGTGGATGGCGTCGCCGGTGCCGTCTATCTGGGCCGCGGGCGCGTGGCGGTGGACCGGCTGGACGACGAGCTGGGCGAAGTGGAGCGCTGGCGCGCCCTTCCCGCCAAGGCCTGAGCGCGGCTTCCGGCTACCCGGCGCGCGGTATCGAGCCTATCTCGTTGATTCCGGTCTCAGATCGAGGCCGGTTCAGTGACGCCAAGTCCGGCGGGCTTGGCCAAAGGCCCCTGCGGCACGGCCGGGAGCCCCAGAATGTCACGCCGATGCGGCGTCGAACCGGCGCCGCGCGTCAGCCACTTCCTCCGCATGGGTGAAGGCCCAGCGGTTCAGCGCCTCCAGCACCAGGGCCAGCGAGAGGCCGAGCGGCGTCAGCGCGTATTCCACCTGCGGCGGCGTGGTGGGGAAGACGGCGCGGGACACCAGCCCGTCCCGCTCCAGGGCGCGCAGGGTCACCGTCAGCATGCGCTGGGAGATGGGGCCGATCTGCCGGCGCAGGGCGTTGAAGCGGCAGGGGCCGGCGACCAGCTTCACCACCACCAGCACGCTCCAGGCGTCGCCGATGCGGTCCAGCACGTCGCGGGTGGGGCAGCGCCCGGCGTTGGCCTGCGCCAAGGCGGGAAGGTACTCCTCCGGCACGGGCGCGGCCGGCGGCGTGCGCAGGGCGTCATGGGTGGACATGGGTTCCTCCGGTGTGACCTGGTGAGGAGACGGTGCCTTCTTCAAACCAGGTTCCCGATGAGCATATGGTTCCCAGCGGGAACCGCCAATCGGCGGGCCCGCGTACCCGCGCATGGGCCGCTTCCGGCGGCGGGCGCGCGGGCATCCGCAACAGGGAGCATTTCATGAAGATCGCCGTTCTCGGAGCCTCCGGCATGGCCGGCTCGCGCATCGTGGCCGAGGCGCTGGCGCGGGGCCACCAGGTGACCGCCATCGCCCGCAAGCCGGAGGGGCTGAAGGACCACCCCGCCCTCACCAAGGTGGCGGCGGACGTCTCGGCGCCCGCCCTTGCCGACCTGTTGCGCGGCCACGACGCGGTGGTGAGCGCGCTTCATTTCGACGTCGTTTCCGAGCCCACGCTGGCGGCGGCTCTGAAAGCGGCCGGCGTGAGCCGTGTCCTGATCGTGGGCGGCGCCGGCAGCCTGGAGGTGGCGCCGGGTGTGCTGCTCATCGACACGCCGGAATTCCCCGATGTGTGGAAGCCGTTCGCCCGTCCCGGCGTGGATTTCCTCGCGGCGCTGCGCGGCGAGAAGGAGCTGGAGTGGACCTTCATCTCCCCCTCTGCCTTCTTCGAGCCGGGCGCGCGCACCGGCGTGTTCCGCGTCGGCGGTGACCAGTTGCTGGTGGGCGCCGACGGGCGCAGCTCCATCTCGGTCGAGGACTACGCGGTGGCGCTGGTGGACGAGCTTGAGAAGCCGGCCCATGTCCGCGCACGCATGACGGTGGGCTACTGAGGCCGGCGGCTCCGGTCTTCGGCCGGAGCCGGACAGGTTTCGCCCGAACACCGCGCGGGCTTGACCGAAGGCCCGCGCGTCATGCTCACGGGCCTTCGGTCTGAAGACATCGGCTCCGGTCGGCGACCGGAGCCGCGCGGGTTTCGCTCGAACGCCGCACGGGTCGAGCCCAAGGCCCATGCCCCAGGCCCCAGGCCCAGGAGCAGGGCTCGGGGGCCTGGGGCATGAGAGAGGTGTCGGAACGGCAAGAGTCGTTCCGCGCGGTTCCTCGGCTCCCGCGGGCGCCCCGCTGCCGGCTTCAGCCGCGCACGAGGTCGCCGAGCAGGCTCGCCGCCAGCGTCAGCTTGGAGAGGCTGAGGCCCGAGGCGGCGATGTCGCGCACCGTGCCGCGCATGCGCTCCACCTCGTCGCAATGGGCGGCCACATAGGCTTCGAGCCCGGCCGCGCCGGCGCCGCCTTCCTCCAGGATGCGGCCGCCTATGCGCCGCAGGAAGGTTTCGAGCTGCGTGAGGGCGCGGTCGAGGGCGAGACGGTCGTAATAGTCGGGCGCGGCGATGGCGCGGGCCTGCCCCACGAGGTCGTCCACGCCGAAGTAGCGCCCGGCGGCGAAGAAGGTGCTGGCCACATCGGGAATGGGCCGGCCCGTGGTCTGGGCCAGCAGCGCGATGTCCGAGGCCGCGGCCAGCGCCTGGGTGGAGGCGATGCGCCGGGCGAGGTCTTCCGGCACCTCCTGGGCGACGAGCGCGGCGATGCGCGCCTGACGGGCCGTGCGCCACGCCTCGGGCAGGCTTTCGTCGAGGGCGGAGGACACCGCCGTGATGCCCGCGCGATAGCGCTCCACCACCGCCGCGATGCCCTCCGCGAAGGAGACGTTGGCCAGGAACCAGACGATGCGGCTGAGCGTCAGCTCTTCCACCGCCGCATAAAGGGCGAGCTGGGTGGCGCCCTTCACCTTGTTGTCGAGGGCGTCGATCTCCGCCATGAGGCCGGGCAGGCCATAGCTGTCGCGCACCGCCGCGAAGGCGCGGGCGATGGCGGCGGCATCGGCGCTGGTCTGGTCCGCGATGCGCGCGAAGGCCGAGGGGCCGCACTGGTTCACGATGGCGTTGGAGAGCCCGGTGGCGATGATCTCCCGCTTCAGCCGGTGGCCGGTGACAGCCTCCGGGAAGCGCGCCTCGATCTCGGGCGGGAAGTAGGCGGCGAGCTCGCCGGCGAGATAGGGGTCGTCAGGCACGCCGGAAGAGACGAGGTGCGCGTTGAGCGTGAGCTTGGCATAGGCGAGCAGCACCGCCAGCTCCGGCCGGGTGAGGCATTCCCCGCGCGAGCGGCGGTCGGCGATCTCGGCATCGGAGGGCAGGAATTCCACCGCCCGGTCCAGCTCGCCGCGCGCTTCCAGCATCTGCATCAGGCGCTGCTGGAAGGCGATGTCGTGGGCGCCGGCGCGCTGGGCGAGGGAGAGCGCGAGGGTCTGCGCATAATTGTTGCGCAGCACGAGGCGCGCCACCTCGCCGGTCATCTGCTTGAGAAGGGCCGCCCGCTCGGCGGCCGTGAGGGCGCCGCTCTCCAGCGGGCGGGACAGGGCGATCTTGATGTTCACCTCCACGTCGGAGGTGTTCACGCCGGCGGAATTGTCGATGGCGTCGGTGTTGAGGCGGATGCCGCGCCGCGCCGCCTCGATGCGCGCGCGCTGGGTCATGCCCAGGTTCGCGCCCTCGCCGATCACCTTGGCGCCCAGCTCCGAGGCGGCGACGCGTACCGCGTCATTGGCGCGGTCGCCGGCGTCGACATCGGTCTCGGTGGAGGCGCGCGCATAGGTGCCGATGCCGCCGAAGAAGAGCAGGTCCACCTGCGCCTTCAGGATGGCATTGATGAGCTCGGCCGGCGTCGCCTGGGCCTTGGGGAAGCGCAGCAGCGCCTGGACCTGGTCCGAAAGCGCGATGCTCTTGGCGGTGCGGGGGAAGACGCCGCCGCCGGCCGAGATCAGGGTCGGGTCGTAATTGGCCCAGGAGGAGCGGGAAAGGTTGAACAGGCGCAGGCGCTCGGCGTGGGCGCGCTCGGTGTCCGGGTCCGGATCGAGGAAGATGTGGCGGTGGTCGAACGCCGCCACCAGCCGGATGGCGCGCGACAGCAGCATGCCGTTGCCGAACACGTCGCCCGACATGTCGCCCACCCCGGCCACCGTGACCGGGGTGGTCTGGATGTCGATGTCCATCTCGCGGAAGTGGCGCTTCACCGCCTCCCAGGCGCCGCGCGCGGTGATGCCCATGGCCTTGTGGTCGTAGCCCACCGAGCCGCCGGAGGCGAAGGCATCGTCGAGCCAGAAGCCGTGGCGGGCGGAGATGGCGTTTGCGGTGTCGGAGAAGGTGGCGGTGCCCTTGTCGGCCGCCACCACCAGATAGGGGTCGTCGCCGTCAAGGCGAACGGTGTCGGCGGGGTGGACCACCGCGCCGTCCTTCAGGTTGTCGGTGAGGTCGAGCAGGCTGGAGACGAACACCTCGTAGGCGGCCGTGCCCTCGGCGAGGATGGCCTCGCGGCTGCCGCCGGCCGGCAGGCGCTTGGGCACGAAGCCGCCCTTGGCGCCCACCGGCACGATCACCGCGTTCTTCACCTGCTGTGCCTTCACGAGGCCCAGGATCTCGGTGCGGAAGTCCTGCGGCCGGTCCGACCAGCGCAGGCCGCCGCGCGCCACCTTGCCGAAGCGCAGGTGCACGCCCTCCACGCGCGGGGCGTAGACGAACACCTCGTAGAGCGGGCGGGGCAGGGGCAGGCCCTCCACCTTCGCGCTCTCGAACTTCACGGCGATGGCCTCCCGTGGGCGGCACTCCTCGTCGCACTGGTAGAAGGTGGTGCGCACGGCGGCGTCCACCAGATTGACGAAGCGCCTGAGGATGCGGTCCTCGTCGAGGCTGGACACCTGGCCGAGGGCATTGGCGAGAGCCTCGCGCAGCGGCGTCTCGCGGGCGGCGCGCGCGTCCGGGGCTGGGTCGTGGGCGGGGTCGAAGCGGGCATGGAACAGGGCCACGATGTCCCGCGCGATGGCCTCGTGGGCGGCGAGGGTGCGCCAGAGGTAGTCGGGGCTGAAGGGAATGCCGGCCTGCCGCAGGTAGCGCCCGAGGGTGCGCACCAGCGCCGCCTCGCGCCAGGAGAGGCCGGCATCCAGCACCAAAGCGTTGAAGCCATCGTCCTCGGCGGCGCCGCGCAGCACCGCGTTCAGGCAGTCCTCCAGCCGCTCGTCCGAGCCGGCGATGGCGATGGCGCCGCCATCGGCCCGCTCCAGCGACATGTCGTGGAGCCAGCAGCGCGCGACGCCGGCCTCCGCGCCCATTTCCTCGTCGCCGTCCTGCGGCTCGATGCGGTAGGTGCGCTCGTTGATGGCCTTGAGGCCCATGTTCTCCAGCATGGGCACGCGGATGGAGAGCGGCAGCGGCGCCCCGTAGGAGAGCAGGCGCAGGGAGATGCGCGTGTCCGGGTCCTCGGCCCGGCGGTAGAAGTCGATGGCGATGGGCCGCTCCGGCGAGAGGCGCTCCATGCGCTCGATGTCGGCGAGGGCGGTCGCCACGTCGAAGGCGGCCTGGTAGCCGGCGCCGAAGGCCGGGCCGTAGCGATGGCGCAGCAGGGCGGCGTCCGCTCCCGCCAGCGCCGGCGCTGCGGCAATGGCGGTGCACAGGCGGTCGTTCCAGGAAAGGGTGGAGGCGGCCACCGCCCGTTCGAGGGCGGCGAGGTCCACCGCGGGCGCCGGGCCGCCCCGGCGATCCACCGTGTAGTGGGCGCGGACGAGGGGCACGCCCGGCAGGAAGCTTTCCATGCAGGCAGAGACGGTGCCTTCGAACGCTTCCTCCAGCAGCGCGCCGATGCGCCCGCGCACGGCGGCGTCGAACCGCTCGCGCGGCACATAGGCCAGCACCGAGGCGAAGCGGCCGAAGCGGTCGAGCCGCGCCAGCACCCGCACCCGTGGCCGGTCGTAGAGCGAGAGGATGTCGCGCGCATGGGCGGCGAGGGTGGCGGTGTCGACCTGGAAGAAGTCGTCGCGCGGGTAGGTTTCCAGCACCGTTTCCAGGGCGCGGGCCGAATGGCTTTCCGGCTCCAGGCCCGAGCCGCGCACCACCGCCTCGGCCTTGAGCCGCAGGTAGGGGATCTCCCGCACCGAATGGGTGTAGGCGGTGGAGGTCAGAAGGCCCACGAGGTGGACCTCGCCGGTGAGGCGGCCTTTCTCATCATGGGTCTTGATGCCCACATAGTCCATGACGTTGCGGCGGTGCACGCGCGAGCGCAGGCTCGCCTTGGAGAACATCAGCGGCTGCGGCCCTTCGAGGAAGGCGCGGATCTCCGGCGTGGTCACCACCGGCGCGTCGCCGAGGCGCAGCTCGCGCACCACGGGGTCGCGCAGCACGCCGAGGCCCGAGCCCGGCTCGGCCGCCAGTTCGCCGGCGGCGTCGAGCGCGTAGGCGCGCAGGCCGAGGAAGGTGAAGTTGTCCTCCGTGAGCCAGGTGAGGACGTCGGCTGCCTCCAGCCGGTCCTTGTCGGCGTAGGGGGTCTTCTCCTTGCGCAGGGCCTTGGCGAGGGCCTTCACCTGCCGGCGCATGGCCTGGAAGTCCTCGTTGATGGCGTGGACATCGGCCAGCGTCGCTTCAATGCCCGCCTTCAGGTGCGCCTGCGCGGCGGGCTCGATGGCCGCCACATGCAAATGGATGAGGCTTTCGCGATTGTCCTCTGCCTCCCTGGCGGAAGGCTCGGCGAGCCCGGCGGCGCGCCCGTCGCGGTCGCGCGTCACGTGGAAGATGGGGTGGGCGGCGAGCTTCAGCTCCAGCTTGCGGTCGGCAAGCTCTCCCGCCACCGAATCGAACAGGAAGGCCATGTCGTCGTTGATGGCCTCGATCACCGTGATGGCGGCGCTGCCCGCGCCGGCATCGAGCACGCGCACGTCCGCCGCCCCGCGCGGGCGGGCGAGCAGGTGGGCCCAGGCATCGCGCACCACGCCTGCCACCAGCGCCGGGTCGAGGGGCATCAGGTCCTCGGGGGCGATAGCGGCGAGGAAGGTGCGGGTGAACAGGTCCGGCAGCTCGGCGCCCGCGGCGGCAAGGGCCGTGCGGATGGCCTCGATGCGTCCTTGCAGGTCGTGATCGGTTTCGGCAGTCTGAAAGCCTTGAACAGTCATGGCCACTCCCCCGAATGGACGCCCTCGTGCCGCGCCGGTTCCTCGCGGAACCGTCCGTCTCGTCCGCCGAAGTTCGGTCACGAGCCACGACGCAACGATGACGAGGAACGCCTATGGCCCCCACAGTGAAGCGCGCCACCGCCGGCTCAAAGACCAAAAGCGCGGTCGCCGAAAAAACCGGCACGCCTGCGAAGCGGGCGGCGACCGCGCCGAAGGCCCGGCAGGCGCCGGCGGCCGCTCCCGTGGCGGCCCGCGCGCCCGATGACACGCCGGCCATCGCGCTCGACCTGCCCATGGCCGCGCTCGACCCGGCGACCGACGCCTATTTCGAGAAGTGCCGCACCAAGATCGGCTTCGTGCCCAATGTTCTTCAGGCCTACGCCTTCGACCTCGCCAAGCTTTCCGCCTTCACGGCCATGTACAACGACCTGATGCTCGCGCCCTCCGGCCTCTCGAAGCTGGAGCGGGAAATGATCGCGGTGGCGGTTTCGAGCGTGAATCGCTGCTATTACTGCCTCACCGCCCATGGCGCCGCCGTGCGCCAGCTCTCGGGCGATCCGGTTCTGGGCGAGCAGATGGTGATGAACTATCGCGCCGCCCGGCTCGACCCGCGCCAGCGCGCCATGCTCGACTTCGCGGTGAAGCTCACCGAGCGCCCTCACGAGGCGGAGGAGGAAGACCGCGCCGCCCTGCGCAAGGCGGGCTTTTCCGAGCGCGACATCTGGGACATCGGCGCCGTCACCGGCTTCTTCAACATGACGAACCGCCTCGCCTCCGCCACCGACATGCGCCCCAACACGGCCTATCACGCCGAAGCGCGCGGGCTTGCCGATTGAGGGCCGACCCCCGGCCGGCGGCGCGGGCCGGGGGCCAACCTGCTCACAAAAAATTTTCCGAGCGTACGCTCGTTCTATTCCGCAATGTGGTATGAAGAGGTTGGCCGCCCGGCGGACAAGCCGACGCCAGGGAAGGACCAGTTGACGCAGCCAAGGCATCGCATGCTAGGGTGCGTCGCAAGAGATAGCGCACCGCTCAAGGTGCCGTCCGGAGGAAACCGCCAGGGTCGCGCGCCAGCATGCGTGCGTGCGCGCCCATGGCTTCAACACGAGGGCGCCCACCGATCATGGACACCGTCGCAGACGTGCCCTACATCGTTGAAGCATCAGGTCTCACGAAGGAGTTCAAGGGGTTCGCGGCCGTCAAGAACGTGAATCTCAAGATCCGTCGCCACACCATCCATGCCCTCATCGGGCCGAATGGCGCGGGCAAGACCACCTGCTTCAATCTCATCACCAAGTTCCTGGAGCCCACCCGCGGCACCATCAGGCTCAACGGGCGCGACATCACCCGCACCCCGCCGGCCGATGTGGCGCGGCTCGGCATGGTCCGCTCGTTCCAGATCTCCGCTACCTTCCCGCATCTCACCGTGCTGGAGAACGTGCGCATCGCGCTGCAGCGTCCCTTGGGCAATTCCTTCCGCTTCTGGCAGTCCGAGAGCACGCTCGAAGTGCTCAACGACCGCGCCATGGAGCTGATCGCCGACGTGGACCTCGTCTCCTACCGCGACCACCTCGCGGTGGAGCTGCCCTACGGCCGCAAGCGCGCGCTGGAGATCGCCACCACGCTCGCCCTCGACCCCGAGATGCTGCTGCTCGACGAGCCCACCTCCGGCATGGGCCGGGAGGACATCGCCCGCACGGCGGAGCTTATCCGCCGCGTATCGGAGAACCGCACCATCCTGATGGTGGAGCACAATCTCTCCGTGGTGGCCGATCTCTCGGACATGATCACCGTGCTCGCGCGCGGGGAGATCCTCACCGAGGGGCCCTACGCGGAGGTGTCGAAGAACCCGCAGGTGGTGGAGGCCTACATGGGCACCGGGCACGGAGCGCACTGACATGTCGGAGACCAACGCGCCCCTGCTCGCGGTGAAGGACCTGCACGGCCACTATGGCGAGAGCCACGTGCTGCACGGCATGACCTTCGACGTCCGCCCCGGAGAAGTGGTGACCCTGCTCGGCCGCAACGGCGCCGGCAAGACCACCACCATGCGGGCCATCATGGGCCTGCTGCGCAAGCGCTCGGGCTCCATCCGCTACGAGGGCACCGAGACGGTGGGCCTCGCGCCCAACAAGATTGCCCGCCTCGGCATCGCCATCTGCCCGGAGGAGCGCGGCATCTTCGCCTCGCTCTCGGTGCGGGAGAACCTGCTGCTGCCGCCGGTGGTGCTGCCCGGCGGGCTTTCCGTGGACGAGGTCCACGAGCTGTTCCCGCGCCTTGAGGAACGGCGCAACAGCCAGGGCACCAAGCTCTCGGGCGGCGAGCAGCAGATGCTGGCCATCGCCCGCATCCTGCGCACGGGGGCCAAGCTGCTGCTGCTGGACGAGCCTTCCGAAGGCCTCGCCCCGGTGATCGTGCAGCATATCGGCCAGATCATCCGCGACCTCAAGAAGAGGGGGTTCACGGTACTGCTGGTGGAACAGAACTTCCACTTCGCCTCCACTGTCGCCGACCGGCACTATGTGGTCGAGCACGGCCGCGTGGTGGACATGGTGGAGAATGACAAGATCGCGGAGAACGCGGCGCGTCTGGAAGCGCTCCTGGGCGTGTGAGGCACTCGCGGTACCGGCCGCGCGGAGCGTTTTTCCTGGGGCGCATCGGGCGTGTTCACCTTGCGCGTGCGGGGTCCTTCGCGCCCGCCGCTGTTCTGAAGTTCCGAAATAACAAACGCCGGCAAAAGTCCGGCACGGAGGAAACATCATGCGTTTTGCTGCCATTCTGCTGGCGGCCACCAGCCTCGCCGGCATCGGCGCGGCCCAGGCGGCCGACCCTGTCCCCGTGAAGATCGGCGTGCTCAACGACCAGTCCGGCCTCTATGCCGATCTCGGCGGCCAGGGCTCGGTGTGGGCTGCCAAGAAGGCGGTGGAAGACTTCGGCGCCGCCGCCAAGGGCCTGAAGGTGGACGTCATCTTCGCCGACCACCAGAACAAGGCGGATGTGGGCACCTCCATCGCCCGCCAGTGGTTCGACGTGGACGGGGTGGACCTGATCGTCGATACGCCCAATTCGGGCGTCGCGCTCGCGGTCTCCGGCGTGACCAAGGAGAAGAACAAGGTCTTCATCAATTCCGGCGCCGCCACCTCCGACCTCACCGGCAAGGCCTGCACGCCCAACACCGTGCACTGGACCTATGACACCTGGGCGCTCGCTAACGGCACCGGCAAGGCCATCGTGAAGACCGGCGGCGACACCTGGTTCTTCCTCACCGCCGACTATGCCTTCGGCCACGCGCTGGAGCGCGACACCGCCAAGGTGGTGACCGACAACGGCGGCAAGGTGGTGGGCGCGGTGAAGGTGCCGCTCAACAACGCGGACTTCTCGTCCTTCCTGCTGCAGGCGCAGAGCTCCAAGGCCAAGATCGTCGGCCTCGCCAATGCCGGCGGCGACACCATCAACTCCATCAAGCAGGCGTCCGAATACGGCATCGTGGACGGCGGCCAGAAGCTTGCCGGCCTGCTCATCTTCCTCACCGACGTGCACTCCCTCGGCCTCAAGACCGCCCAGGGGCTGAACCTCACCGGCGCCTGGTACTGGGACCAGACCGACGCCAACCGCAAGTTCGCCGACGAATTCGCCAAGGCCAATGGCGGCAAGCGGCCGACCATGGTGCAGGCGGGCGTCTATTCCGGCGTGCTGCACTATCTGAAGTCGGTCGAGGCGCTGAAGTCCGCCAAGGACGGTGCCGCCGTGGTGGCCGAAATGAAGAAGCTCCCCACCGACGACCCGCTGTTCGGCAAGGGCGAGGTGCGCATCGACGGCCGCCACATCCACCCCATGTATCTCTATGAGGTGAAGAAGCCGTCGGAATCCAAGGGGCCGTGGGACTATTACACCCTGAAGGCCACCATTCCCGCCAATGAAGCGTTCCGCCCCCTGAGCGAGAGCGACTGCCCGCTGGTGAAGAAGGGCTGAGGCCAACTGAGGCCGGGCCGGCCTTCCCCCGCAGGCCGGCCCGCTTTCCCCTGACGAGACGGATCCCCCATGTTCGAGCTTCTCGGCATTCCCCCCCAGGCGCTGTTCGGGCAATTGCTGCTCGGCCTCATCAACGGCGCGTTCTACGCCATGCTGAGCCTCGGGCTCGCGGTGATCTTCGGCCTGCTGAACGTCATCAACTTCACCCACGGCGCGCAATACATGATGGGCGCGTTCGGGGCGTGGATGCTGCTCAATTACCTGGGCGTGCCGTTCTGGGGCGCGCTGGTCATCTCGCCGATCCTGGTCGCCATCATCGGCATGGTGATAGAGCGCACGCTGCTGCGGCGATTGTACAATCTCGACCACCTCTACGGCCTGCTGCTCACCTTCGGCCTCGCCCTCATCTTCGAGGGGCTGTTCCGGCGGCAGTACGGCTCCTCGGGCTTGCCCTATAACAATCCCCTGCCGGGCGGCACCAACCTCGGCTTCATGTTCCTGCCCAACTACCGCGCCTTCGTGGTGGTGGCGTCCCTGGTGGTGTGCTTCGCCACCTGGTTCGTGATCGAGCGCACCAAGCTCGGCTCATACCTGCGCGCCGCCACCGAGCGGCCGGATCTGGTGCAGGCGTTCGGCATCGACGTGCCGCGCATGATCACGCTCACCTACGGCTTCGGCGTTGGCCTTGCCGCGCTCGCCGGCGTGCTGGCGGCGCCCGCCTACCAGGTGAGCCCCACCATGGGTTCCAACCTCATCATCGTGGTGTTCGCGGTGGTGGTGATCGGCGGCATGGGCTCCATCATGGGCGCCATCGTCACCGGTTTCGGCCTCGGCATCATCGAGGGCCTCACCAAGGTGTTCTACCCGGAGGCCTCCTCCACCGTCATCTTCGTCATCATGGCGCTCGTGCTCATGGTGAAGCCCGCCGGCCTGTTCGGCACGGCCAAGTGAGGCGGCTGCCATGAACGCGTCTTCCAGCTCCACCCCCGCCTCCGCGCGCGGCGCCGCAGCGCCGGCATCCTCCTCCACGTTCACGGTGCTCGGCCTGCTGGCGGTGGCCGTGCTCCTGGTGGCGCCCTTCGGCGTCTATCCCGTGTTCCTCATGAAGGTGATGTGCTTCGCGCTGTTCGCGTGCGCCTTCAACCTGATGCTGGGCTACACCGGGCTTTTGTCCTTCGGCCACGCCATGTTCTTCGGCGGGTCCGCCTACATCTGCGCGCACACCATCAAGGTGCTGGGCTTCTCGCCGGAGCTGGGCATCCTGGCCGGCGTGGCGTTCGCCGCGGCGCTCGGGCTGGTGGCGGGGCTGCTCGCCATCCGCCGGCAGGGCATCTACTTCGCCATGGTGACCCTGGCGCTGGCGCAGATGTTCTTCTTCTTCTGCATTCAGGCGCCCTTCACCGGCGGCGAGGATGGCCTGCAGGGCGTGCCGCGCCGGCCGCTGTTCGGTCTCATCGACATCGCCCAGGACCGACACCTCTACTATGTGGTGCTCGCCATCTTCCTGTTCGGCTTCGTGGTCATTCACCGTGCCATCCACTCGCCGTTCGGGCAGGTGCTCAAGGCCATCCGCGAGAACGAGCCGCGCGCCATCTCGCTGGGCTACCGGGTGAACCAGTACAAGCTGCTCGCCTTCGTGCTCTCGGCGGCGCTGGCGGGGCTTGCGGGCTCCACCAAGGTGCTGGTGTTTCAGCTCGCCTCCCTCACCGACGTGGCCTGGCAGATGTCGGGCGAGGTGATCCTGATGACGCTGGTGGGCGGCATGGGCACCATTCTCGGGCCGGTGGTGGGTGCGGCGGTCATCGTCACCATGCAGAACTACCTCGCCGGCCTGGGCGAATGGGTGCTGGTGATCCAGGGTGCCATCTTCGTTCTCGCGGTATCGCTGTTCCGCAGGGGCATCGTGGGCGAGATCATCGCGCTGGTGAAATACTACGGGGCCCGCAAGGCGGGCTGAGCGTGGCACTCCGCCGCCGGGTGAGGGGGCCGGCTGTGGGGCGCGGAGGTTTTCGCTTCATTTTTCGATTGCACGTCATGTCTCTGCGCTATCCACTGTCCGGATCAGCCGCACGAGGCCGGTGCCGGGGGGCGCCGGCCTCCGCGTCCAAGGGCGAGGAATGGCCATGAATGCAGGCGTGCCAGCGCAGGAACCGGCGCAGGGGGGCGTCACCCGCTACGCTGATTTCCTTCTGCTCGGAGGCGGCATCGCGGGCGCTTCCGCCGCGGCGACCCTGAGGGCCGAGGGGGGTGGCGGCTCGGTGATGGTGCTCTCCGCCGAGGAGGTGCCGCCTTATCACCACACCGCGCTTTCCAAGGGCCTGCTCCTGGGCGACGACCCCGACGGGCGGATCTACATCCACCCCGCGAGCTTCTATTCCGAGAACCAGATCGGGCTGGAGCTGAATACCAAGGTCTCGCGTGTGGACACCGCGAAGAAGGCGGTGGTCACCACCTCCGGCGAGCGCATCGGCTATGGCCAGCTCCTGATCGCGGCCGGTGCCAAGCCCCGTCCGCTCACCGTGCCCGGCGCCGGCCTTCCGGGCGTCTTCACCCTGCGCCAGAAGAGCGATGCCGACGCCATCCGCGCGGCCATGCATGGGGCGAAGCGGGCGGTGGTGCTGGGCGGCAGCTACCTCGGTCTCGAGATCGCCATGTCGCTGCTGGAGAGCGGGCTCAAGGTCACCATCATCGAGAAGGGGCCGCGCCTCCTGCCTCACCTCGAGGCGCCGCGCCTGTCGCAATATTTCGAGCAATATGCCGAGTCCCGCGGCGCCACCCTGATGCTGGGCGACACCGCCGCCAGGGTGCGCGGGCAGGGGCGCGTGGAGGCGGTGGAAACCGTAGGCGGGCGGCTCGTACCGTGCGATCTGATGATCGTCTCCATCGGCGTGACGCCCGCCACCTCTTTCCTCGTAGGCAGCGGCATCCCCCTCGATGAGGAGGGATACGTGCTGGTGGACGAGCAGCTGCGCACCGGCGTCCCCGATGTGTTCGCCGCCGGCGACATCACCAATTTCCACGATCCCGTGTTCGCCCGCCGCCGCCACCTGCAGCACTGGGACAACGCGCTGAAGCAGGGCCGGCTCGCCGCCCGCAACATGCTGGGCCGACGGCTGCGCTATGACGAGGTCTCCTATTTCTTCTGCGAGGTGGGCGACATCGGCTTCAACGTGCTCGGCGCCACGGAGGAAGCGGACAACTGGATCGCCCGCGGCTCGCTGGAGGAAGGCTCGTTCGCGTTGTTCTACCTGAAGGGCGACGTGCCGCGCGCGCTGTTCTCCGTGGGCCGCCCGCCGGACGAGATCCGGGTGACGGAGGGCCTCATCCGCTACCGCGTGGCCCTCGGCGCGGTGAAGCACCGCCTGCCCGAGCCGGGCTTCGTGCTCGACCACATCCCCACTCAGACCGCGCTCATCCTGCAGGGTGGCGGCGCGCTCGGTGCGTATGAGTTCGGGGTGGTGAAGGCGCTGGAAGAAGAGGGCATCTATCCGGATATCGTGGCCGGGGTGTCCATCGGCGCGCTCAACGGGGTGGTGATCGCCGGCAATCCCCGCCACGCCACCCAGGCGCTTGAGTCTTTCTGGAACGACCTTTCAGTGACGACCCCGCATTTGCCGTTCGTGGAGCTGCGGCGCGCGGCGGCGGCCTCCAAGATCCTGGCCATGGGGGTGCCCAACTTCTTCACCCCGCGCTGGGTGATTCCGCCCAAGGGGCCGGAGGACTGGCCCGCCAACTGGACCAGCTATTACGACACCTCGCCCATGAAGGCGCTGCTCTCGAAATACGTGGACTTCTCCACCCTCAAGGACAGCCCGGTGCGCCTGCTCGTGAGCGCGGTGAACGTCACCACCGCGACCCTCGACGTGTTCGACAGCTATGTGGACGACCTCACCGCCGACCACGTCCTCGCCAGCGGCTCCCTGCCGCCTGGCTTTCCCTGGACCATCATTGACGGCAAGGCCTATTGGGATGGCGGCATCATCAGCAATTCGCCGCTCGACCTGCTGCTGGAGCGCTGTGGGCCGGATGGCAAGCGCGTCTTCATCGTCGATCTCTTTTCAGGCCGCCGTGCGCTGCCCTCCAACATGATGGAGGTGTTCGCCCGGCGCGATGAGATCGTGTATTCGGAGCGGGTGCAGAGTGACCTGCACTATCGTGCGCAGATCGAATACTATCGAAAGCTGGTGGACCACCTGGTCAGCCGTCTCGACGAGGTGGAGGCCGCCAAGGTGACGCGCCTTCCGGCCTACATCCAGCTCATGGGCGATGGCGCCATGAGCACCATCACCCGCATCGTGCGCGCCGGGCAGACGGGAGAGCACGCCTCGCGCGACTATGATTTCTCCGACCTCGCCATCGAGACCAACGCCGCCGAAGGCTATGCCGAGGCCAAGCGCACGCTCCGCCGGGCTTAAGGTTTCCCGGCCCCGCGCCCGGTGCGGCGTGGGGCGGCTACCTGCGGCGACAGGCCGGACGGCGGCCCCGAAGGGCATACCATCCGGCCCGCCATCCCATGCCGGTCAGGGCTTGGCACGGGTAGCTCGTTTTCCGAGGGCGGTGGCGGCGGGAGCCGCGGCCGGTCAACCGGTTCGCTCGGAGGGGGGCATTCGCGCTGGGATTGTTTTAGCAAGGCGATGCACGTCGGAAAAGAAGTGAAGGTTCCATAATGTGGGGTTTGGAGGCGTGCCGGAGGATACTGCATTCACTTCGGTGCGGCTTTCCTTTGACATCCTGAAACGCACATCACCGCAATATTGCCCTTCACCCGCGAAGGGCCCGCTCCCCAGGGCGCGATGGCGGGGACCGCGCCGGAGCCCACCGGCAGCGCCTTACGGCTGGAGCGGAGCCGCAGGGGCGCCGAAGCGGTCGCGCCAGCTCGGCTGGGCGCCGGGGAAGGGCAGCGCCCTGGCGCAGAACACCGCCCGCGCCACCGCCCGCGCCAGCACGGCGGAGGCGCAGGCGCCGATGCGGGCGAGGTCGGCCAGCGGCTCGGCCAGCGGCCGCGCCCCGGTGGCGAGGGCGAACACGCAGTCGCCGTCGAGCGGCGTGTGGACGGGAAACAGCGACAAGGCGAGGCCGTCCTGCGCCATCACCGCCAGCCGCTGGGTCTGCGCCGGGGTCAGCACGGCGTCGCAGGCCACCACCGCCAGGGTGGTGGCTGAGAGCGGCACATGGCCCTTGAGGGCGGGGGCTGCGGCTTCGTCGGGAAAGGCCGCGGGCAGGCCGAGCCCGCCGAACTCCGCCTGCCGCTCATAGGGCGCGGCGCGGAAGTGGGGCCCGGCGCCGACCAGCGGGCTGCCCACGGCGTTCACGGCCACCACCGCGCCCACCACGTGGCCCGAGGGCAGCACGGCCGAGGCCGAGCCGAGCCCGCCCTTCACCGTGGCCGTGGTGGCGCCATAGCCTGCCCCGGCGGTGCCGAGGGGAAAATCGAGCCCGGCGGCGAGGAGCGCCTCGCGCCCGAGCGCGCGGTAGGGCGGCTCGGCGCCCCAGGCCTTGTCTCCGCCGTTCAGGAGATCGAACAGCACCGCGCCGGGCACGATGGGCACCCGCGCCGAGCCCACCGCGAAGCCGCGCCCGGCCTCGGCCAGGGCGGCCATGACGCCGGCTGCCGCGTCGAGCCCGAAGGCCGAGCCGCCGGAGAGGACGATGGCATCCACCCGCTCCACGGTGGCGGCGGGGGAGAGAAGATCGGTCTCGCGGGTGCCGGGCCCGCCGCCGCGCACGTCCACGGCTGCCACCGTGGGCGCCTCGCAGAGCACCACGGTAACGCCGGTGGCCCGGCGCGCGTCCTGGGCGTGGCCCACCTTGAGGCCGGGCACGTCGGTGATGAGATTGCGCATGGCTTCCCCCTTCGGCTCATGCCGCCATGGAAGCGTTGTAGATGGCTTTCCGCCTTTCGGGAAAGGGCGGTCTCGGCCGGCCCCGGCGCTCACAAGGCGGGGAGCGCGGCGAAGTGCGGCTTGCCGCGGGCGCGCGGCGGGACCATGACGGGGCCGACTTGAACTGAGATTGCCCTAAGGGTTCCATGGCCGACGTCACCTTTCCCGCCGCCTTCCTGGCCGGCCTCGTGAGCTTCGTGTCCCCGTGCGTGCTGCCGCTGGTGCCGCCCTATCTGTGCTTCCTGGGCGGCAGCACGCTGGAGGACCTCGCCGGGGATGAACCGGTGAAGGAGGTGGGGCGGCGGGCCATGCTGGGCGCGGCGCTGTTCGTCGGCGGCTTCTCCCTGGTGTTCGTGCTGCTGGGCGCGGGCGCCTCCGCCATCGGCGACCTGCTGAGGGCGCACCTCGATGTGCTGTCCATGGTGGCCGGGCTCGCCATCCTGGTGATGGGACTGAACTTCCTGGGCGTGTTCCGCATCCAGCTCCTGCACCGCACCGCGCGCCCGCATGTGAACGAGCCGGCTGGCCTGTGGGGCGCGTTCGTGATGGGGCTCGCCTTCGCCTTCGGCTGGACGCCCTGCCTCGGCCCGGTGCTGGGGGCCATCCTGGCGGTTGCCGGCTCGGAGGGCACGGTCTCCAAGGGGGCCCTGCTGCTCGCCACCTATTCGCTGGGGCTCGGCGTGCCGTTCCTGCTGGCGGCGGTGGCGGTGCGCCCGTTCCTGGCGAGCCTCGTGCACGTGCGCAAGCTGCTGCCGGTGATGGAGAAGGTGATGGGCGCCCTGCTGGTGCTCACCGGCATCGCCTTCATGTCCGGCTGGATCGCCCATGCGAGCTACTGGCTGCTGGAGACCTTTCCCGGCCTCGCCACCATCGGCTGACACCCTCGGCTCCGGTCCTCGGTCGGCGCCGAGCGGGCTTCGCCCAAGCCCCGCGCGCTGGCGGCCGAAACGAAAAAAGCCCGCGCGACCCGCGCGGGCTTTTCCTTTTCATGGGGCGGGCGCGCCTCAGAGCTGCTTGTAGGCGCCGTCCTTCCACTCGTAGACCACGTAGTCGATCTTGGTGATATCGCCCTTCTTGTCGAAGGAGAGCGGGCCGAGCACCGTATCGAACACCTTGCCGGAGTGGATCTCGGCGGCGAGCTTCTTCGGGTCGAGGGACTTGGTCGCCTCGGCCGCCTGCTTGATGACCTGCACGGCGGCGTAGGAATAGAGCACGTAGCCTTCCGGATCGATGCCCTTCGCCTTGAAGGCGGCGACGATGTCCTTGGCGGCCGGGTTGTTGCGCGGGTCGGGGCCGAAGGTCATCAGCGTGCCGGCGGCGCCGGGGCCGGCGATGGTCCAGTACTCCTTGTCGGCGATGCCGTCGCCGCCGAACAGCACGGTGTCCATGCCCTGGTCGCGCATCTGGCGCACGATCAGGCCGGCCTCGGGGTGCAGGCCGCCGTAATAGACGAGGTCGACGCCGTTGGCCTTCAGCTTCGAGACGAGGGCGGAATAGTCCTTCTCGCCGGGGTTGATGCCCTCGTAGAGGACTTCCTTCATGCCGCCCTTGTTCATGGCCTTCTGGGTCTCGTCCGCGAGGCCCTTGCCGTAGGGGGTCTTGTCGTGGACGATGGCAACCTTCTTGCCCTTGAACGACTTGACGATGTAGTCGCCGGCCACCGAGCCCTGCTGGTCGTCGCGGCCGCAGGTGCGGAAGGTGTTCCACATCTTGCGTTCGGTGAAGGTCGGGTTGGTGGAGGCGGGGCTGATCTGCAGCACGCCGGCTTCTTCATAGTCGGTCGAGGCCGGGATGGAGACGCCCGAGTTGAAGTGGCCGACCACGTACTTCACGCCGTCGGAAATGAACTTGTTGGCGGCGGACTTGCCCTGCTCGGGCTTGCCGGCATCGTCGCCCACGGAAAGCTCGACCTTCTGGCCGAGGATGCCGCCCTGGGCGTTGATGTCGGCCACCGCCTGTTCCGCGCCGGTCTTGAGCTGGGCGCCGAAGGCGGCCGCGCCGCCGGTCATGGGGCCGCCCACGCCCATCTTCACCTGCGCCTGGGCCCCGGCCGCGAAGGCGAGGCTGGCGCCGAGCGCGAGCGACGCCAACAGGAGTTTCTTCATCTCGTTTCTCCCCTCGTGTGCCGGACCGGAACACGGTGTCCGTCCGGAATGGAACTGCCGCGGCGCATTGTGCCGCAATTCATGAACCTGTCACGGCCCCGGCGGGCCGTCCGCCGCTTCGTCGCCGTCGAGGCGACGCCAGCACAGGGGGCCTGCGGGCGCGAACATCCAGCCGTACTGAACGCTCATCTGCCGCCGGCGCACCGCGCGGAAACCGAGGGCCGCCACCGCGAACAGGAAGACGATTTCCGCCAGCGAGGCGGCGGGCGAAAAGAGATCGTCCGCGAACAGAGCGAAGTGGCAGAAGCGCACCGCCGCCGCCAGCGGCACGCAATAGAGCGCGAGGGAGGCCGGCGAGCGCCAGGCCCGCGCCACCGCCTTGCCGGTGAGCCAGGCCGCTGAGCCGCCCATCACCAGCGACACCAGCAGGAAGTCTCCCAGCGAGCCTCCCGTGACCTCCTGCGGCGCCAGCGCCGCCGCGAGCACGAACAGGGCGATGAGAACGAGGGGGACCACCAGCAGAGGGGAGGAGGGGTTGCCCGGATCGCGCGCCATCTCAATGCCCTCCTTCGAGATAGGCGGCGCGCACCTCCGGCCGGGCGAGCAGGTCCGCGCCCGTGCCGCTCATGGTGATGACGCCGTTGACCATGACATAGCCGCGGTGGGCGAGCTTCAGGGCGTGGTAGGCGTTCTGCTCCACCAGGAAGACGGTGAGGCCCTCGGCCGCGTTCAGGGTGCGGATGGCCTCGAAGATCTGCCGCACCACCAGCGGGGCGAGGCCGAGGGAGGGCTCGTCCAGCAGCAGCAGGCGCGGCCGGCTCATGAGCGCGCGGGCGATGGCCAGCATCTGCTGCTCGCCGCCGGAGAGGGTGCCGCCGCGCTGGCCGATGCGCTCCTTGAGGCGGGGGAACATCTCGAACATGCGCTCGAGATCCTCCGCGAAGTGGGTGCCGCCCTCCACCGCCGCGCCCATCTGCAGGTTCTCGTACACGGTCATGCGCGGGAAGATGCGCCGGCCTTCCGGCGACTGGGCGATCCTGAGGCGCATGATCTCGTGGGTGGGCAGGCGGGTGATGTCGCGCCCCGCGAAGGTCACACGCCCCTCGCGCGCCTGGGGCGAGCCGCAGATGGTCATCATCAGCGTGGACTTGCCGGCCCCGTTGGCGCCGATGAGGGTGACGATCTCCCCCGCGTTGATGTCGAGGTCCACGCCCTTCAGGGCGATGATGTTGCCGTAGTAGGCCTTCACGCCCCGCACGGCGAGCAGGGGGGCGGCCTTCGCGGGGGTGTTCATGCGCTCACCCCCGTCGCGGCGACGGCTTCTTCCTCGTCCTCGACGCCGAGATAGGAGGCGATGACCCTGGGGTCGTCGCGCACCTCCCTGGGGCTGCCGTCGGCGATCTTGCGGCCGTATTCCAGGACCACGACATGGTCGGAGATCTCCATCACCACGCTCATGTCGTGCTCGATGAGCAGGATGGAGGTCTCGTGATCGGCCCGGATGGCGAGCAGCAAGGTGTTCAGCTCGTGGGATTCGCGTGGGTTGAGGCCCGCCGCCGGCTCGTCGAGGCACAGCAGCACGGGCCTTGTGCACATGGCGCGGGCGATCTCCAGCCGCCGCTGGTCGCCATAGGGCAGGTCGCCGGCCGGGTCGTCGGCGCGGGCGGTGAGCTTGATCTTGTCGAGCCAGTAGAGGGCGTGGTCCACCGCCTCCTTCTGCCGGCGCCGCCAGGAAGGCAGGTTGAGCAAAGCGGCGGGATTGATGAGGCCGGCCTCGGTGAGCGACATGTGCTGCGCCACCAGCAGGTTCTCCAGCACGGTCATGCCCGAGAACAGGCGGATGTTCTGGAAGGTGCGCGCCACCTTGGCCCAGGAGGAGACCTTGTGGTCCGGCAGGCGTTCCAGCAGATAGGCGGCGCCGGCGGAGGTGCTGGCCCGCGGGAGGCCGCCAGTGGTGAGGGCGTCGAGCTCCTGCGCGGTGGCCGGGCCGCCGTGCATCAGGGCGAGGCGACCGGTGGAGGGCTTGTAGAAGCCGGTGATGCAGTTGAACACGGTGGTCTTGCCGGCGCCGTTCGGGCCGATCACCGCCGTCACCTCGCCGCGCCCGGCGCGGAAGGAGACGTCGCCCACCGCGACGAGGCCGCCGAAGCGCATGGACAGGTGGTCCACCTGCAGCAGCGGGTTGCGGTCCCAGCTGCGGGGGAGGGCGAGCTCGGCCATCAGCCGTGGCCCTCCTTCACGAGCGCGCCGGAGACCGCCTTGCGCTCCCTCAGGAAGATGGTGGGCATGCGGCTCGCCACCAGGCCGCGCGGGCGCCACACCATCACCGCCACCATGGCGAAGCCGAAGATGAGCATGCGGTAGAGCGAGGGGTCGAAATCCGGCCCGAACAGGAAGCTCGCCTTCAGGAAGCTGAGGTTACGCAGCATCTCCATGCCGCCGATGAGCAGCACTGCCGCCGCCGCCACCCCCATCTGCGAGCCCATGCCGCCGAGCACCACGATGGCGAGGATGACCGCCGATTCCATGAAAGTGAAGCTCTCGGGCGAGACGAACCGCACCCGCACCGCGAAGAAAGCGCCCGCGAAACCGCCGAACATGGCGCCGGTGGCGAAGGCGGTGAGCTTGGTCAGCGTGGTGTTGATGCCGAGCGAGCGGCAGGCGATCTCGTCCTCGCGCAGCGCTTCCCAGGCCCGGCCCACCGGCATCCGGCGCAGCCGCAAGGTGGCGAGGGCGGTGAGCACCGCGAGCCCCAGGATGACGAAATAGAGGAAGATCATCCGGTGCATCGAATCATACTCGAGCCCGACACGGGCGGCGAAGCCGTCGTCGCCGCTGCTGAAGGGCACGCCGAAGAAGGTGATGGGCGGGATGGAGGAGATGCCCGCCCCGCCGTTGGTCAGCGACACCCAGTTGATGAGCACGAGGCGGATGATCTCGCCGAACGCCAGGGTCACGATGGCGAGGTAGTCGCCCCGCAGCCGCAGCACCGGAAAGCCCAGGATGAGCCCCCACAGGCCGGCCAGGATGCCCGCCACCGGCAGGCACACCCAGAACGACCACGCCGCCCAGAACCCCTCCGCCAGATGGGCGTCGAGGAAGGCGTTGAGCGGCACGCTGGTGGCGAGCAGAGCGAAGGTGTAGGCCCCCACCGCGTAGAAGGCCACGTAGCCGAGATCCAGCAGGCCGGCGAGGCCCACCACGATGTTGAGGCCCCAGCCGAGCATCACATAGGTGAGGATGTAGATGCCGAGGTCCACCCAGTAGCGGCTGGGCGAAAGGCCGCCGGAGAGGCCGATGGCGAGGAAGGGGTAGGCCAGCGCCACCAGGAGGAATGCGGGCTTGGCCGCCGGTCCCAGCCTGCCCGCGAGCCCGGCCAGCAGGGGCGAGCGCCGCGGTGCCGCGCTGCGGCCCGGCCGCCACAAGGTGAGGCTCAGCATCAGCCGCAGCACTGTCACCAGCCCCGCGAACACCGCCACCAGGCCGAAGCGGTAGGTGAGGGTGAGGGGGCCGGAACCGGATTCGGTGGCGCGGAAGCCCACCAGGGGCAGCAGCAGCAGGGCGGTGATGATGCCGCTCGCGACCGCATCCTTGAGGGCCGGCAGCAGCACCGCCTCGGCCGGGGGCGGGGCAGGGGCGGCCGGCGGCGCGGCGCCTTCCGGCGGACCTTCCTCACGCTCCCACAGGTCGGATCTGTGGGCCGCCATCACACCTTCTCCACTTCCGGCCTGCCGAGCAGTCCCTGGGGCATGAAGATGAGCACCACCACGAGGATGGAAAATGCAGCTACATCCTTGTATTCAATGGAGAAGTAGGCGGACCAGAAGGTCTCGATGAGGCCGATCAGCAGGCCCCCCAGCACCGCGCCGGGCAGCGAGCCGATGCCGCCGAGCACCGCCGCCGTGAACGCCTTCACCCCCGGCACGAAGCCGTCCGCGAAATTCACCACACCATAATACATCAGGTACATCACCCCGGCCACGGCGGCGAGGGCGGCGCCGATGACGAAGGTGAGCGAGATGGTGCGGTCCACATTGATGCCGAGCAGCGCGGCCATCTTGCGGTCCTGCTCGCAGGCGCGCTGGGCGCGGCCGAGCGGCGTCTTCTGCACCAGCCACCAGAAGCCGACGAGAAGGCCCGCCGTGACGGCCATGATGATGATCTGCTTATAGGCAAGCGTGACCGCGTAGCCGTCGCGCTCCATCAGCACGATCACGTCCGGCACCATGGGGGGCAGCGGCTTGTTGCGCGGGCCCTGGGCCACCTGCACGAAGTTCGACAGGAAGATGGACATGCCGATGGCGGAGATCATGGGCGCGAGGCGGAACGAGCCGCGCAGCGGCCGGTAGGCCACCCGCTCGATGGCCCAGCTCGTCAGCCCCGTGAACAGCATGGCCACCACCAGCGTGATGGCCAGCACCAGGAAGATGGAGCTGATGCCGACCACCGTGGTGAGCAGCAGGACGCAGATGAGGCCGATGAAGGCGCTCACCATGAACACGTCGCCATGGGCGAAGTTGACCATGCCGATGATGCCGAACACCATGGTGTAGCCAATGGCGATCAAGCCGTAGATCGACCCCAGGGTCAATCCGTTGATGAGCTGCTGGAGGAAGATCTCCATCCGCCGCTGGACCCCTCTGCTCTGGTGGCTGCGCCTACAAATTCATCCTGCACGATGTTTGGGCGAAGCACGTTTTTTCAACTCATAGCCCGCCCCGGCGGCCGAGACAATTCTCGGAATGGCGCGTGCGCTGCAGTCGTCGCGCGCCATCGGCGCCCGGTGGGGCGGCGAACGCCCGCGTGTTCTTGTCCCGGCTTCGAAAAATGCACGGGCGCGTGGCGCGCCCCCGCCGCCCCCTGGTCTGCTGGCGCCCGCGCCGGCTGCGTCCGCAGCGTGAGATTTCTCCCGTTGCGCGAAAGGCTTGGCTGGTGGACGCAATTCCAGGGGAGTTCGTTTCCGGGGCGCGGGCTTCCCTTGCCCCGGTTCGGCGAAGGTTGACCGGTGGGGAAAGGCAGACCAATTTGCGCCGGCCCGTCCCGCACGGGATGGCGGCCTGCCCGCAGGGCCCGGACCCCGTGTCCGCGTGCCCGAGCATCCAGGGCAGCGACCGGCACCTTGCTTCGTGACTGCGCTGTCGCCGCGGGCGAGCGCCGCTTCGAAGTTTCCTCTTTCTCACGTCTGCCCCAAGCCATGTCCTCCAGATCCACGCCGCCGAAGTCCACGCCTCCCAGCTCCGCGCCTTCCAAGCCCGCGTCCGCGCGATTCAAAATCGATCCCTTCCTGCCGGCGCTGGTCGGCGTGGTCGTGCTTGCCATCCTCTGGCCCGCGCCCGGCGTCACCGGCGGCTTCCTCCACGCCGATCGCGCGGCCACCTGGGGCATCGGCGTTATTTTCTTCCTCTACGGCATTTCGCTCGCCACCCGGCGGCTGCTGGAGAGCGCCACCCGCTGGCAGCTCCACCTCGTGGTGCAGCTCGCCACATTTGCCCTGTTCCCGCTGGTGGTGGTGCTGGCCATGCCGCTCATCAACCGGCTGATGCCGGAGGAGGTGGGCATCGGCTTCTTCTTCCTGGCGGCGCTGCCGTCCACGGTGTCGTCCTCGGTGGCCATGACCTCGCTGGCGCGGGGCAACGTGCCGGTGGCGATCTTCAACGCCTCCGTCTCCTCGCTCATCGGCGTGTTCGTGACGCCGCTGCTGATGGCCTGGTACCTGCACGCCACCGGCGGCACCATGGCGCTCGGCGACGTCATCCTGAAGCTGGTCCTCATCGTCCTGCTGCCGCTTGCGGTCGGGCAGATGCTGCGCCCGCTGCTGCTGAAGCTGGTGGAGAAGCACAAGGTGGTGGTGAAGATCGCCGACCGGGCGGTGATTCTCGCCATCGTCTACAACGCCTTCTGCGATAGCGTGGCGGAAGGGGTGTGGAGCGGCCACAGCGTGGCGCTGCTGGTGGAGATGGTGGCGGGCGTCGGCCTGCTGTTCGTGGTGGTCTACTTGCTCATCGGCCTGTTCTGCCGGCTGGTGGGCTTCAACCACGCGGACACCACGGCGGTGCTGTTCTGCGGGTCCAAGAAGTCGCTGGCGACGGGGCTTCCCATCGCCAAGGTGATGTTTGGTACCTCGCCGCAGCTCTCGCTCATCATCACCCCGATCATGATCTATCACTTCCTCCAGCTGGTGGTGATCGGCGTCATCGCCGGCAACCGCGCCGCCAGGGGAGAGGTGCTGGAGGCCATCGCCGAGGAGGAGGCCGCAGAACCCTCGCTCCTGGCGGATGATCCCGGCACGGGTTCACAGGATGCGCCGAAGCGCGATTGAGGGGTGCGCTGCGCGCCGTTCACAGCGCCGGCCCTTTCCGCTAGAGCGTGGGAGCGCGATGTCGGGACGGCGCGGTTCGCCGCCCCGGCATCCGGCGGAATCAGGAGATGGGTGTGACCGATCAGCTCAAGCTTGTCCTGGCGTCCGGCTCGCCGCGCCGGCTGGCGCTGCTCAACCAGGTGGGCATCGAGCCCGATCTGCTGATGCCCGCCGACGTGGATGAAAGCCCCGAGCGGGGCGAGTTGCCGCGCCGGCTGGCCCAGCGCCTCGCCGTCGAGAAGGGCCGGATCGTCGCCGCGCGTGCGCGGGAGGCGGGGCTCGAGGCCATCATTCTTTCCGCCGACACGGTGGTGGCGGTGGGCCGGCGCATCCTGCCCAAGCCGGATCTGCGCGATGAGGCGGAAGAGTGCCTGCGCCTGCTTTCGGGCCGCAGCCACCGGGTCTTCACCGGCGTGTGCGTGGTGGACCGCAGGGGCCGCGACCACACGCGCCTCGTGGAGACGCGGGTGCGCTTCAAGCGCCTCTCTCGGGCGGAGATGGACGACTACCTCGACTGCGGCGAGTGGCGCGGCAAGGCCGGTGGCTATGCTATCCAGGGCATCGCCGGCTCGTTCGTGGTGAAGCTGGTGGGCTCCTACACCAATGTGGTGGGGCTGCCGCTGATCGAGGCAGTGGGCCTACTTTCCGGCGAGGGCTATCCCGTGCGTGCCGGCTGGGCGGAGCTGGCCCAGTGAGCGGCGATCCGGAAAAGGACGCGCCCAAGGTGCCGGAATCCAATCTGCCTGCGTCGAAGCCGTGCCCCATCTGCGGCAAGCCGCCGGTGGAGAAGTATCGCCCCTTCTGTTCCAAGCGCTGCGCCGACGTGGACCTCAATCGCTGGCTCTCCGGCGCCTATGCCATTCCCGTCACCGCTGAGGAGGACGAGGACGGGGAGCCGCCGGAAATGGGCCGCTGAGGCGCCGCGCGCGCCTTTTCATCTCCAACGCGGCTCTCGCTGCTTTCCGCCGAAGCCCCGCCGTGGGCGGCGAACGGCTGTGCGCACGCGCGCCGGCTGTTTACGTTTCATTGATTAATGAAGGGAAATTTAAGCTTCGCCGGCAAATCGGCGTGGGCGCCGTCGGTTGTGCCGGGCGCCCGGATGGGCCGGCATCGGGGCATTCCGGTGACGGAACGTAGTACGGAGGTTTGCCGGCCAAGGGCTGTGAACGGCGCCGCGGTGCCTTGACGCCGCCCGCGCCGGCGCGCCAGTTTCGAGGCTTCAGGCCCGTCCCGCGGCCGAGGAGCCATCATGACCGCGACCGCGGAATCCGCAGAGCGTCCCGCCTTCCGTACCCAGGCCTTCATCGACGGCGCCTTCGCGCCGGCCGCCTCGGGGCGCACCTTCAGCGCCGTGAACCCGGCCACGGGGGAGGTGCTGGCGGAGGTGGCTGCGGGAGACACCGCCGACATCGACCGCGCCGTTTCCGCCGCCCGCCGCGCGTTCGAGGACCGCCGCTGGGCCGGGCTGCGCCCGCTGGAGCGCAAGCGCACCCTGCAGCGCTTCGCCGAGCTGATCCGCGAGCACCGCGACGAGCTGGCCCTCACCGAGACGCTCAACATGGGCAAGCCCATCTCGGACGCCCGCGCCGTCGATGTGCGCGCGGCGGCCGACTGCTTCGCCTATTACGGCGAGTGCGCCGACAAGGTGTATGGCGAGATCGCCCCCACCACCGCGGACAATCTCGCCCTCATCCTGCGCGAGCCGCTGGGCGTGGTGGGCTGCGTGACGCCCTGGAACTTCCCCATGATCATGGCCGCCTGGAAGGTGGCCCCCGCCCTCGCCATGGGCAATTCGGTGGTGCTGAAGCCGGCGGAGGAATCGCCCCTCACCGCCTTGCGCCTTGCCGAGCTGGCGCACGCGGCCGGTATTCCTGACGGGGTGTTCAACGTGGTGCCGGGCCTGGGCGTGGAGGCCGGCAAGGCGCTGGGCCTCCACATGGACGTGGATGCGCTCGCCTTCACCGGCTCCACCGAGGTGGGGCGCTATTTCATGCGCTATTCCTCCGACAGCAACCTCAAGCGCGTCTACCTGGAGCTGGGCGGCAAGACCGCCTTCGTGGTGGCCCACGACGTGCCGGACCTCGACGCTGTGGCGGAGGCGGTGGCCGGAGGCATCTTCTTCAACCAGGGCGAAATGTGCACCGCCGCCTCGCGGCTGCTGGTGGACAATCGCATCCGCGCCGAGCTGGTGGCGCGCATCGCCGCCCTGGCCCCGCGCTGGATGCCGGGCAACCCGCTCGATCCGGCGGCGCCGGCCGGCGCGGTGGTGAGCCGGGAGCATCAGCGGCGCATCCTGTCCGCCATCGACCGCGGCATCGCCGAGGGGGCGCGGCTCGTCACCGGCGGCGCGGCGGTGCTGGAGGAGACGGGCGGCGCCTTCGTGGCGCCCACGGTGTTCGACGACGTGGCGCCGGGCTCCTCCTTGGCGCAGCAGGAGATCTTCGGCCCGGTGCTCTCCGCCATCGGCTTCGATGGGCTGGAGGAGGCGGTGGAGATCGCCAACGGCACCGTCTACGGCCTCGGCGCGGCGGTGTGGAGCGGGGACCTTGCCGCAGCCCACCGCGTGGCACGGCGCTTCAAGGCCGGCATCGTCTATGTGAACTGCTTCGATGCCGACGACATCACCACGCCCTTCGGCGGCGTGAAGCAATCCGGCTTCGGGCGAGACAAGTCCTTGCACGCGCTGGAGAAATACAGCGACCTGAAGACCGTGTGGACGCGGCTGTGAAGGCCTGGCCGGCGGGTCAGGCCCCGCTGGCCAGCGGCCCGGCGCCGCGCACGATGGCGTTCAGCACGGCTGCGAGCGCCGCGCGGTTTGGTGTCTTCATCAGCGAGCCGCCGAGCCGCGGGTTGATTTCAAACACGCACGGCGAGCCGTCTTCACGGATCATGTAGTCGAAATTGCAGGGGCCATCGTAGCGCAGCGGCGCCAGGAAGCTCTCCAATACCCGCAGGTGCCGGTCCGCGGGCGGCGGAGCGGCGGTGGTGACGCTGCTGCCCGGCCGCTGGATGCGCGCCTGCGCGTGCAGCGTCTTGCGGAATGTGCGATGGAGCACGATCCGCCCTTTCCGGCATACGGTGTGCGTCGCGAATTCATGCGCATGCGGCACGTAACCCTGGATCAGCACCGGGAAGCCGCTCCATGGCGCGGTGTCGAGCATCTCGCGCAGGGCCTTGCGGGTGGCGGCCACCTCCACTCCCACGCCGGCGTTGAGGTCGAGGCGCTTCACGACGCACGGCAGCTCGGCCGCCTCCGGCGAGGCGAAGACGGGCGGGCAGTGGTGGGCGAGCCCCTCGCGCGCGGCATAGGCGGCGAAGGCGCCCTTGTCGGAGAGGGTGCGGACCGCCTCGTGGCTGGGCAGCAGCCCTTCGTGTTCCGCGCGCGGGCAGGCCAGAAGGTGCGGCTCCATCAGCGGCAGCACGATGGTGCGCATGTCGTCGCGCGGCGGGGGCAGGGGCGCGGTCGTGTCCGCCGCCAGCAGCACCTCGCGCACGCCGTCCACCTGGGCCCAGACCGGCGCCGTCGGCGCCAGAGACTCGTTCCAGTCCTCCGAGTGGGTGCCATACACGACGATCCGCACCGCCGGTGTGGTGGCGTCGCGGCGGGCAGAGCCTGCGGGCGCGTGCGCCGCGATGGCGGAGCCGGAGGCTTGGGGCAGATCGATCATCGGGGGCTGCGAATCGGAGGAGGTGGGAGCCTCATCGTTCGCACGGGCTTCGCACGCGCGCCATAAGATCTTGAACCAACGCGCTTTCCGCACGGGAAAGGTGCTCGCGTCCGGTCGAGATGGCGCGTGCGGCTTTCTTGACGGGAAAGCGGAATTCACATCTTCTGAACGGGCCGGGACGCTGCGGGAGGCCTCGTTTTCTCCCCTGCGCCGGGGAGGCGGGAGCTGTTCCGTCCTTCCGCCCGCGAACCGGCCGGCGTCGGTCTGAAACCGAAACGGAGACTCTCCATCGTGCCATCCTCCCCCCTGTCCAACTCGACGGCCCACTGGCGCGCGCTTGACGCCGCCCACCATCTGCATCCGTTCTCGGACACGAAGGCGCTCAACGCGGAAGGCGTGCGCGTCATCACCCGGGCGGAAGGGGTCTATGTGTATGACAGCGACGGGAACAAGATCCTGGACGGCATGAGCGGCCTGTGGTGCTCCCAGGTGGGCCACGGGCGCAAGGCGATCGTCGATGCCATCGCCGCCCAGCTCCACCAGCTCGACTATTACAACACCTTCTTCAAGACCTCCCACCCGGCCGCCGCCGAGCTTGCCGCCGCCATCGCGGACGTGGCGCCGCAGGGCATGAGCCGCGTGTTCTTCACCTCCGGCGGCTCCGAGGCGGTGGACACGGTGCTGCGCCTGGTGCGGCACTACTGGGCCTCCATGGGGCGACCGCAGAAGTCCATCTTCATCTCGCGCAAGAACGCCTACCACGGCTCCACCATGGGCGGCGCCTCGCTCGGCGGCATGGGGCCGATGCATGCCCAGGGCGGCCTGCCCATTCCCGGCATCATCCATGTGCAGCAGCCCTATTGGTGGGCCGAGGGCGGCGCCATGGAGCCCGACGAATTCGGCCTGTTTGCCGCCCGCGAGGTGGCCCGCGCCATCGATGAGGCGGGGCCGGAGAACGTGGCTGCCTTCATCGGCGAGCCGATCCAGGGCGCGGGCGGCGTCATCATCCCGCCGGCCAGCTACTGGCCCGAGGTGGAGAAGATCTGCCGCGAGCGCGACGTGCTGCTGGTGTGCGACGAGGTCATCTGCGGCTTCGGCCGCACCGGGGAATGGTTCGGCTCCCAGCTCATGGGGGTGAAGCCGGACCTCATCACCTTCGCCAAGGGCATTACCTCCGGCTATTTCCCGCTCGGCGGCGTCATCGTCGGCGACAAGGTGGCGGAAGGCTTTATCGAGAACGGCGGAGACTTCAACCACGGCTATACCTATTCCGGCCATCCCGGCGGCTGCGCGGCGGCCCTCGCCAACCTCAGGATCATGCACGAGGAGAAGCTGGTGTCGCGCGTGAAGCACGATATCGGCCCCTACCTTCGCGAGCGCTGGCTGAAGCTCGCCGAGCATCCGCTGGTGGGCGAGGCGCGCATGGTGGGCCTCATCGGTGCGCTGGAGCTGACCCCGGACAAGGCCACTCGCGCCGCCTTCGCGGCGGAGGAGGGCACGGTCGGCCTCATCTGCCGCGACTTCTCCTTCCGCGAGGGGCTGGTGATGCGCGCGGTGCGCGACGGCATGATCCTCGCCCCGCCCTTTACCCTCTCCCACGCCGAGGCGGACGCGCTGGTGGCCATCGCCTGGAAGGTGCTGGACCTCACCTATGCCGAGCTGAAGAGCCGCGGCCTCATGGTGCCGGTGCCGCGCGTCGACGCTGCGGCCTGAGGGGCCGGACACAGCAAAAAGGGCCGGCGGGAGCATCTCCCGCCGGCCCTTTTTGTTTTTCGCGATCGCCGGTTCAGCGCGGGGCGGTTTCCTCGAACATGGGGCAGCGGGCGGCGAACGCCGCCTGCCAGGCCACCAGCCGGGGGTGGCCCGCCCGCCATTCCCCGCCGAAGCGGAAATCCAGGAAGCCGAGGGCGCAGGCGAGGGTGATCCCGGCCGCGTCGATGGGGCCATCGGCAGGCGGCGGGGCCGCCTCCAGCGCCGCGAGCGCGCGGGCCATCTTCTGGCGCTGGTGGTCGAGCCAGCGCGGCTCGTGCTTCTCCACGGGGCGGAAGCGCGCCTCGTAGAGCACGAGGACGCCCGCATCCGTCATTCCGTCCGCGAGTGCCTGGAGCTTCATCGCGCGGATGAGGGCCTTCGGCTCTGTGGGCAGCAGGCGACCGCCGGAGAGGATGTTGAGATAGCTCAGGATGACCCGCGAATCATAAAGGCAGTCGCCGTCGTCGGTGATGAGCGTCGGCACCTTGCCGAGGGGGTTCTGCAGGCGCAGCGTGTCGTCCGGATTGGTGGTGTCGGCGAGCTCGAGTTCGAGCGGCACGCCGGCGACGGCGGCGGCGAGGCGCACCTTGCGGGCGAACGGCGAGGTGGCGGAATAGCGCAGGAGCATGAGGGGCATCCGGTTGGAGGGACCGTGGCGGCCCCGGTTACGGCGTTTCCAGGTGAAGGGGAATCCGGTCTGCGGGAAGAACGCCTTGCGGTTCGGCAAACCGGGCTGGCGTGCGTGGGAGGGGAGATCGTTCCACTTTGCCTGCCCACTTTCGGAAGGGAGCCTCAGTGCGCCGTCAGCCAGGAGACGCGCAGGCGCCCCTTGCCGTCGCGCGCCAGCAGCGGGGTGACTGGCGCCAGCATGGTGCGCACCTCGTCCGCCAGGGTGAACGGCGGGTTCACGATGATGAGTCCGCTGCCGGACAGGGTGTCGAGGCTGCGCACCTCGGCGAAGTCGATCTCCACCCGCAGCGTCTTGGGCATCTGGAGCTGCGCGACCTCGCGCCGGAAGGCATCCACCGCCCTCAGGTCCTTGATGGGGTACCACAGCATGAAGATGCCGGTGGCGAAGCGGGCGTGGGCGGCCTTCAGTCCCTCCACCATGCGGTGGAACTCGCCTTGCTCCTCGAACGGCGGGTCCACCAGCACCACGCCGCGCCGCTCGCGCGGGGGCAGGTGGGCGGCCAGCCCCTGCCAGCCGTCCTGGGGCAGGATCTTGGCGCGATGGTCCTCGCCCACGCGCTTCTCCAGCTTGGCGCGCTCCTCCTTGTTCAACTCGCAGAACAGGAAGCGGTCCTGCGGGCGGGAGAGGGCCAGCGCCAGCGCCGGCGAGCCGGGATAGAGCCGCCGCCCTTCCGCCCTGACGGCACGCACCGTGTCGAGATAGGGCGCCAGCAGCGCCGCCGCCTGTTCCGGCAATTGGGCTGCCAGCACCGCCTCGATGCCGCTTTCCGCCTCCAGCGTGCGCTGGGCATTGGCGCCGTCGAGGTCGTAGAGCCCCGCGCCGGCATGGGTGTCCAGCACGCGGTAGGGCGCGTCCTTCTTCCCCAGGTAGGCGAGGATGCGGGCGAGCACCGCGTGCTTCATCACGTCGGCCGGGTTGCCGGCATGGAAGGCGTGGCGATAATTCATGAGGGTGGTTCACCGCGGCGGTTTCGAGCGAGGGGTGCTCAAGCTGCCGCCTCTATACGGCGCGCGGGCGGCATTTTCGATCCGCTCCGGCGGGAAAATGCGGGCGAGGCGGCTTCAATTGCCGCGCACGGGCGGCATCACCATCCTCGGCAGGGTGCAGGCGCGCCGGTCCACCTCCGGGCAGGGGCGGAAGGCGAGGTTCTCGCGCGAGAGGCAGATGCGCACTTCGCGCAGGCGGCGCTTGTCGCAGTCCACGGAGATCATGTCCGGCTGCAGGCCGGGATTGGCGGCGCGGAAGGCGTCCTCGATCTGCGCCGGCGACACCATGCGGTAGTCGTCGAGGCGCTGGAACGCGGGAGGCACCACCACCTTGTCGCGCGCGGCGCGGATCGCCTTGAAGTAGCCGGTGGCGTCGAGGCCGGAGCAGGTGCCGTGCTTCTTCCACTCGTGGATCACCAGCCCCTTGCTGGGCATGATGTCGAGCATGGAGCGGACGAGGCCGTTCGGCACGTAGGGTGCGGGGTTCTCGCAATATTCGGGAAAGCCGCGCTCGTACTGCGGCCACAGGCCATGCACCACGAAGGCGTAGGGGCGGGTGAGAGCGCATTGCGGCTCGTCGGCCGCCCGCGCGCCCCGCGCCTCGCAATAGGTGGGGGACCAGGAGAGCGAGAGCACGTAGAAATCGAAGCCGGAGGCATCAGCCTCGGCCGCCGCGGGCTGCGCGAGCGCCGCGGCGATGAGCGCCATTCCGGCCAGAGCGGCGCCGCGCAGCATGCGCCTCACGGTGCCCGTGCGCGCGGCCGGCGCCTGGAATGCGGCGGGCCCCTGCGGCTGCGGGGCCGCCGCAGCCCTCACGGCTGGACCATCTTGCAGGAAGGGGCGAAGGCGTATTCGCGATCAAGGCCGACGATGCACCATTCCACGCCCCAAGTGGCGCCGATGGGGCCGCCCGATTCGACGATAGCGTAATAGATCTGCCGCTTGCGGGCATCGGAGGTGTAGACGGTGCCGTGGCAGTAGCGGCGCGGCAGGTATTCCGGCCCCCAGGGGCGGAAGGCGATCTCGCTCAGGCGCTCGAACTGGGTAATGGTGAGATTGGAGGACCAGAACCGCTGTTCCGTCTCCCCGAAGCGCTGGGCGATGAGGCCGAGGGCGGCCTGCTCGTCGCAGGCCGGCACGTTGCCGGAATAATTGGGGCCGGAGAGCCAGAAGTTCAGTTCCAGCAGGTTCGCCGCCTGGGCGCGGGGAGCGGCGAGGCCGAGCGACAGCGCGAGCCCGAGGGCGGCGGCTCCAAGGCCCGCCAGACGGGCGAGGCCCGTGCGGCCCGCCTTGGCTTTCGCGGTGCGCACCCCAATCCCCATGGTCGTCTCCACTGGTCTGTGCCGCGCTCGCGCGGCCATGTCGCCACGGACGATGGAGCCCCCACCCACGCCGGTCAAGCGCAGGGGTGCCACACTTCTTGAGAAAACGTCAATGCGCATTTCCGGCCCCCGTTACCCGCCGCGGCCGTCGCGCCGCGGCCGGAAAGCTGGGATAAGGAAGAAAGCACGGCGGCGCGCAGGAGGGTGGCTCCCATGTCCCAGTCCCGTTTCGCTTTCGGTGGCCCCGGCGCCGCGCGCGAGGGGCTGCCCGCCGGAGGCCTGCCGCGCTTCGCCAGCGGGCGGGCGGCGGCGATGGAGCTGCGGCCCGATCATCCGCTCTACTGCTTCCGGCCGCAGGTGCTGCGGGCGGATGCGGCGGCCTTCCTCGCAGCCTTTCCGGGAAGGACCGCCTATGCGGTGAAGACCAACGGCGAGCCGATGGTGCTCGAAACCCTGGCGCGGGCCGGCATCAGTGCCTTCGATGTGGCGAGCCCCGCCGAGTTCGCCGCCGTGCGCGCCCTGGCGCCGGACGCCGAGCTTTTCTACATGCACCCGGTGAAGGCGCAGTCGGACATCCGGCTGGCGCTGGAGCGCTACCGCATCCGCGTCACCGCCCTCGACCACGAGGACGAGGTGGCGAAGATCCTGCGCGTGGTCCGCGCGCTCGATCTCGATCCGCAGGACCTCACCTTCTTCGTGCGGCTCGCCACCAAGGGCGAGGCCGCCTACGAGCTGTCGCGCAAGTTCGGCGCCGCGCCCGGCCACGCGGCGGAGCTGCTGCGGCGCATCCACGGCCTCGGCATCCGCTGCGGCCTGTGCTTCCACGTGGGCAGCCAGGTGGAGGATACGGGCACCTATGCCCGCGCCGTCGCCATGGCGGCGGAGGTGCGCGCGGCAGCGGGCGTGCCCATTCACGGGCTCGACGTGGGCGGGGGCTTTCCGGCCGCCTATGCCCGCGATCCGCGCCGGGAGGAGCGGGCGATGCCGCCCCTGGGGGAGATCGTCTCCGGCCTGATGCAGGCTGTGGAGCGCCACGGCTTCTCCGGCGTGCCGCTGGTGGCGGAGCCCGGCCGGGTCATCGTCGCGCGCGCCTTCTCTGTCATCGTGCGGGTGCTGCTGAAGAAGGGGCAGCGGCTCTACATCAATGACGGAATCTGGGCCTCGCTCTCGGATTCGTGGACGGGCAAGATCCTGCTGCCGGTGCGGCACATTCCCGATCCCGCCCGGCGCCGCCGGCCGGGGCGGGGGGAGGCCATCGAGCCGTTTCGCATCTACGGCGCCACCTGCGACAGCGTGGACGTGCTCTCCCGCCCCTTTTACCTGCCGCAGGGCGTGGAGACGGGCGATTGGATCGAGATCGGCCACATGGGCGCTTATTCTCTCTCCCTGCGCACCCGCTTCAACGGCTTCTATCCCGACACCTTCGTGGAGGTGGACGAGCCCTTCGACGCGGGCGACGCGCCGCAGGGCTTCGCTGAGCCGGAATATCGCGGTGGGCCGCCGGAATAGATGTCACGCCTTCGGCAGGCACCAGGCAGGTTTCGCTCAACGCTGAGCGGGCTTGGCCGAAGGCCTGTGGGTTTTTTCCACCGGCCCTCGGCTCTCAATACCAGATGCGCTGGCTCTCCATGCCCGCATAGAGGGGCGCCACATCGTCGGCATAGCCGTTGAAGAGGAGGGTTGGGCGGCGCTCGCCGGTGGCGATGTCTTCCTCGCTGGCCTGGCTCCAGCGCGGGTGCGGCACCCGGGGGTTCACATTGGCCCAGAAGCCGTATTCGGCGCCCTGCACCTCCTCCCAGAAGCTCACCGGCTGGGTGTCGGTGAAGGTGAAGCGCACAATGCCCTTGGCGGACTTGAAGCCGTATTTCCACGGCAGCGCCAGCCGCAGCGGCGCGCCGAACTGGCCGGGGGCGGGCTTGCCGTAGGCGCCGGTGACGAGGAAGGCCAGCTCGTTCTGCGCCTCCTTGAGGGTCACGCCCTCCACATAGGGCCAGGGGTAGCGGAAATCGCGCTGGTTGGGCGCCATCTTGGGGTCGCGGAACGACTCCATCCGGATGAACTTTGCTGCTGACGTCGGCCGGGCCAGCTCCACCAAAGCGGACATGGGGAAGCCGGTCCAGGGAATGGCCATGGACCAAGCCTCCACGCAGCGGTGGCGGTAGAGCCGCTCCTCCAGGTGGACCTTCTTCAGGAGGTCGTCGATGTCCATCTCCTGGGGCTTTTCCACCAGGCCGTCGATGGCGATGCGCCAGGGGCGGCGCTGGAAGCGGCCCATGGCCGGCGCCACGTTCTTGGCGTAGCTGAACTCGTAATAATTGTTCACCACGGAGGACTTGGCCTCCGGCGTCACCGGCCGGTCGAGGGTGTAGCGCGGGTTCATGGGCGCCGGGTAGAGGGCGGCGGAGGGATCACCGGCCGGCTCGGCCGCGGCGCTTGCCGTGGCGGGAATGCCGAAGGCGGCGGCGCCGATGAGGCCCGCGCCGGCTCCAATGAGGGCACGGCGGCTGAGATAGATCGATTCAGGGGTAGCGGCGGCTTCGGGAAGCTCCCAGCCGCGCCGGCGTCGCACAAGCATCATGGCCTCCCGGAAGGGGCAGTTCCGGCCTCCCGAGCGACGCGCCGGCAAGGCGCGGACTTCCCATCGGGCGGGCACGGCGGGAGGATCGGGACACGCGGCGCCGGGCGCAAGTCACACCGTCGTGTGGCTCCGCCATGGGAGGCGGCGGGCGGGCGGGCGTTTCAGCGCGCGGGCTGGGGCGGCGGATCGCCCGCGACCAGCGGGGTCGATGGCTCAAGCACCAGGGTGGCGCCGGCAATGGAAAGGCTGAGCCCGCTGTCGGAGGAGACGCTGAGGGGCTGGAGCGTGACCTGCTTGGCCGGGTCCTGGGCTGCGAGTACGTTCGCGGAGAAGCCGGGGCCGAGCGCGAAGCCCGAGGTGAAGCCCACATAGGTCCCCGCCAGCGCCCCGCGATCAAGGCTTTGTGAGGTGGAGAGCACACCCCACAGCATGCTGCCCTGGTCCGACACGCCGATGTCGAGGCCGGTGCGGTTGAGGGTGCCGATGTAATAGTGATTCTGGCCCATGCTTGGGCGGTACTCGCACCGCACGCGGCGGGTGGAGCCGAAGCCGGTGGCTGTGGCCAGGTCTCCCCGGCATTCGAGGAGGCCCGACGACACCGCCGGCATCCTGGGGCCGGTGGCCGAAGGGGCGGTCGCCGTGGAGGGCGGCGCGGGCGCGGCACTTGAGGCCGGCGGCGTCACATTCATCTGCGGTAGGGCCTGCACCGCGGGTGTGGCCTGGGCGGTGGCCGGGCCCGTCGGCTGGGTGCCGCCCTGGGCGGGGACGCTGCCGAGGCCCTGGGCCCCGGCGGTCGTCGTCAGCAGGCTCGCCATGGCGGCGAGAAGGACGGGGCGGAAGCTGTTCATGATCATCTCCTGCCCCGATCTTGCACGCCTTTCAGGTCATTTGGTGACCCTTCAGGCTGCGCCGCGACCCTTTCGGATCACTTGGTGATCTTGGCCTTCACGGCCTTGGGAGCGGCGATCTGCTCCAGCTTCAGGTCGGCGACGCCGGCGGCCACGGCGGCGCCGGTCAGGCCTTCCAGGGACAGGGGCTGGAGGGCGACGGTCTGGGTGGAGCCGCCGACCAGCACGTTCACGCCGCCGCCGAGACCCCAGGCCGCATTGGCCGACACGCCCACATACTGGCCGGCGAGAGCGCCGGGGCCCACGCTGGTGGAGGGGGCGAACACGGCCCACGACAGGGTGTTGGCCGAGGTGATGCCGAGGTCGATGCCGAAGCGCGACACGGTGCCCTTGTAGGCGGCCTGCACGGTGTAGGGCTCGATGCGCGAGGTGCGCAGCTCGCAGGCGAGGTCGCGGACGGAGCCGAGGATGAAGCCCACGGACGGGGCCACGGAGCACACGAGCACGCCGATCTGCACCTTCGGCGCCTCGACGGCGGCGGCGGGAGTGGCGGAGACAGCCGCGACAGCGGCGAGGCCGATGAGGCCGGACAAGGTACGCATGGGATCCCCCAATGATGCGGTGAAGCGAGGAAAGGACGCCCCGCGGATACGCGCAACCCCCTCTTAAGGAGAGATCGTGGCTGCAATTTCGCTAGGGGCTTGAAATGCCTTCACCCCCGAGGGTTTCCCCGGGGGTGTGGCACAAATGCAAGGCTTCGGGACGGACCCGATCAGCGCAGCGACATGTCGGCGACGCCGAGGGCGAGGTTCAGCCCGGTCTGGGCTTCCACGGACAGCGGCTGCAGGGTGATGGTGTTGTTGTTGCCACCCACCAGCGCGTTCGCGCCGAGGCCGGCGCCGATGGCGGCATTGGCGGAGGCACCCACATAGTTGCCGCGCAGGCTCTCGGGGCGAGCCGAGGACGAGGGGGCGAACACCGTCCACACCAGCACGCCCTTGCCGCTCACGCCCACGTCGAGGCCGAGGCGGCGAATCGTGCCGGTGTAGGTCCGGGTCCGGCCCTTGCGGCCCTGGAAGGTGCAGCTCATGTCGCGCACGGAGCCGAGGATGAAGCTCACGTTGGGCGCGAGGGTGCAGCGCAGCTCACCCACCTGCACGCGGGACTGGGCCGAAGCGGGCAGGGCGCCGAGGACGCAGAGGGCAGCGGCGGCGAGACCAGCCTTGAAAACAGTCTTCATGATGTCGTTCCTCCTGGGGAAGCCAGCGGGTATCAGACCGCGCCGGACGACAGCGAAGCCATAGCCTGACTCCTCCCCAACGCCAACGCCTCTATGGGGCGGGAGCTTCCGTTCTCCCGCCCCTGTTGCATCCTCAGCTCAGGGCGGCGCAGAAGCGCTGGATGCGCTGGCAGGCTTCCTCTAGGGCAGAGGTGGCCGTGGCGTAGGAGATGCGGAACGCCGGGCCGGTGCCGAAGGCGGAGCCGTGCACCACCGCGACGCCCTCCGTCTCCAGGAGCTGGGTGGCGAAGTCCTCGTCGTTGGCGATCTTCACGCCGGCCGGCGTGGACTTGCCGATGGCGCCCGCGCAGGAGGGGTAGACATAGAAGGCGCCTTCCGGCTTCGGGCAGGTGAGGCCCTTGGCCTGGTTCAGCATGGCCACCACCAAGTCGCGGCGTTCCTTGAACACGGCGTTGTTCTTGGCGATGAAGTCCTGCGGCCCCTCCAGCGCCTCCAGCGCCGCCCACTGGGCGATGGAGGAGGGGTTGGAGGTGGACTGCGACTGCAGCGTGCCCATGGCCTTGATGAGGGCCTCGGGGCCGGCGGCGTAGCCGATTCGCCAGCCGGTCATGCAATAGGCCTTCGAGACGCCGTTCATGGTCAGCGTGCGGTCGTAGAGCCGGGGCTCCACCTGCGCCGGGGTGACGAACTTGAAGTCGTCGTAGACGAGGTGCTCGTACATGTCGTCGGAGAGGATCCAGACATGGGGGTGGCGCACCAGCACGTCGGTGAGCGCCTTCAGCTCGTCATAGGTGTAGGCCGCGCCCGAGGGGTTCGAGGGCGAGTTGAAGATGAGCCACTTGGTCTTCGGGGTGATGGCGGCTTCCAGCACCTCGGGACGCAGCTTGAAGTTGTCCTCCAGGCGGGTCGGAGCCGGCACCGGCGTGCCGCCGCAGAACTGCACGATGTCCGGATAGCTCACCCAGTAGGGGGCGGGGATGATGACCTCGTCGCCCGCGTCCACGGTGGCCACCAGGGCGTTGAACAGCACCTGCTTGCCGCCGGTGCCCACGGACACCTGCGAGGGCTTGTAGTCGAGGTCGTTGTCGCGCTTGAACTTGCGGACGATGGCGGCCTTCAGCTGCGGAATGCCGTCCACGGCGGTGTACTTGGTCTCGCCGCGGCGGATGGCGGCAATGGCCGCTTCCTTGATGTTCTCGGGGGTGTCGAAGTCCGGCTCGCCCGCGGACAGCGCGATGATGTCCCGACCCGCTGCTTTCAGCTCGCGCGCCTTGTTGGAGATGGCGATGGTCGCGGAGGGGTTGATACGCTTCAGGGCGGACGAAATCAGGCTCATGGCCGGTTGCTCCGGACGCGCCCGCCCGCAGCGGCGGATCCGCGGCGGCCTCGGGGCGCAAAGGTTTGGCACGAATGGAGCGCCGCAGGTTCAGCTGGCGCGCGCGGACACTAGTTCAGCCGCCGTGCCGGAACAAGCGACGATGATGAATGAAACCCCCGCCCGCGCGTGATGGATCGGCCGGGGCCAGCCACGGCCCTTGCGGGGCGCCCCGGCAGACGCCACATGGCGGCGAGGGGCGGGGAGAGGGCCGGTGCTGAAGCTTTATTCCACGCAGTCGTCGGGAAATTCATACAAGGTGCGGCTGATGCTCGCGAAGCTCGGCCGCCCGTTCCAGCTCGCGGAAGTGGACATCTTCGCGGGCGAGCACAGAACGCCGGAATTCCTGGCGCTGAACCCGGAGGGGCGCGTGCCCCTGCTGGAGGCGGACGGGCGCCTGCTCGCCGAATCGAACGCGATTCTCTTCTACCTCGCGGAGGGCACCCGCTTCCTGCCCGCCGACGCCTTCGGCCGCGCGGATACCCTGCGCTGGATGTTCTTCGAGCAGAACAGCCACGAGCCCGGCATCGCCGCCGCCCGCTTCTGGCTCACCCAGGTGCGCGGCGGGCGCGACCTGCGCACCCACGATGTGGACCGCTGGATGGAAGAGGGCTACGCCGCCCTCGCCATCATGGAGCGGCACCTGGCGCGCCACGATTTCTTTGCCGCCGACCGGCTCACCATCGCCGATCTCGCCCTCTACGCCCACACCCATGTGGCGGAGGAGGGCGAGTTCAGCCTCGCCGCCTTTCCCCTGGTGCGCGCCTGGCTGGAACGGGTGGCGGCGGACCCCGGCCATGTGGACATGGCGTGGCGCCCATCTGTCACGGCGGTAGAACGGGGAGAACTCGCGCGCCCGTGAGCGAGTGTCATGATGTGGCCATGATTTACCGGGGTGCCGCCGCGGACGGGCCACACTCTTCGACCAGTTTCAATCTTGCCGGCACAGGTGATTCGCCGGCTGATCGTGGCGGAAGCCACATTTTCGAATCGTGTGGGAGCGTCCAGATGAACCCCCTCGCCGCCGAAACGCCCTTCTCGACCGTCCGTCCCGCCACGGGCGCGCGCCGCGAGCCGGTGCGCGCGGAACGGGAGTCCATCGACCGCCGCTTCGTGTCGTGGTCCGCGCCCTGGCCGGGGGAGGCCCCCGCCTTCTCCGCTGCCGATCCCGACACCCTGGCCCGGGCGGTGCGTGCCCACAAGGCGGGGGATGCCTTCGCCCAGGCAGCGCTCACCATCGCCCTCATGCTCGCCATCGGCGCGGTGGCGTTCGTGCTCTCCTCCGGGCGCGCGGCTGCCGCTGGCCTGCTGGCGCAGGACGTGGCGGGCCATGCCGCGACCCTCGGAGCCCTGGCCCTCGCCGGGGGCGCACTGCTCGTTGCCGCGCGCATGACGTTGTCGCGCGTTCGGGTGCGGGCGCGCGATCGCCGCCGGGGGTGATCGGCCCTGGCGCTCTCGTATTCAGGCTGAAAACAAAGGCGCCGGAGGAAGCCTCCGGCGCCTTTTTCATGGGATGTGTGGCTCTTGTGCCCCATCGGGCGGCCCGGAAGGCCCCGGCCGCCGGCCGGAGCCCCCGCCACCCTCAGATGGCGTAGCGCAGGATGGCCGCGAGGTCGCCGTTGCCGGGCAGGTCGGCGCGGCGCACCGAGAGCACGCGACCGCCGGCCTGGAGGGTGCGGCGCACGATCTCGTCGGCGATGCCATAGTTCACGGCGTCGGGCTTGGAGTCGAAGGTCACGGCGCCGTCCTCCTCGCCCACGAGGCCGGTGAGGGTGGAATCCATGTCCACCATCAGCGTATCCACGGCACCGAAGGTGGCGGCGCGGGCCGCCTGGGCCACGTCCGTGGTGGCGCGGCCCTGGACCTCGCGCGCGGCATAAAGGGCGCCGAAGTCGTGGATCTGCCCGGCGTAGACTTCGTCGAGCACCTTGCGGGCGGCTTCGGCGAGCGCGTGGTCGGGGGTGTCGTCGGCGCTGCCGGAGATCACGCCCTCGGCCACGTGGGGATAGCTCGAGACCGACTTATAGACCGAGGCCATGGGCTCGGCGGCGGCGATGACGAGCGGGCGCTCGTCGCCGGTGAGCACCGCGCGCAGGGACTGGTCCACGATACGGGCGTAGCGGGTGAGCAGGGCGCTTTCGCTGGTGCCCTCGCCGCTGCGCATGCCGCTGTCGCGCTCCAGGTGGCTGCGCCGGCCCAGGGCGTCGCTGAAGTTGTGCGGCATGCCGTGCACCGGCACGTGGTGGGGCGGCAGGTCCGCGGACACCTCGATGAGGCGGGCGCGGCCGACGCCGATGGCGAGCACATAGGCCTCGTGGGCGAAGGTCACCGAGCGGATGAGCGGGGCGATGTGGAAGCGGTCCGACACCTCCACCGCATTTGCGAGCTTGTTGGGCAGGCGGAAGGTGCGCACGCGGTCGGGGGTCGCGAAGATGGCGAGGCTGTTGGCCTGGGTGACCCAGAACGCGTCGTCCTCCACCAGCGCCTCGATGCCCTCCTGGATCGGCCAGAGGCTGCGCTTGGCGGTGTCCACGGCCTCAAGCTCGCCCAGGGCGGTCTTCAGCAGGTTCTTGAGCTCGATGCGGTCGGCCTTCGTCTCCTGCGTATTGGGCGTGGTCCGCAGGTAAATGGAAACGGCCGGCGAGCCGCGATAAGCCGCAAGCTTTTCGATCTGCGCACGGCTCGGAAGGTCGATATGAAGCACGAAAAAACTCCCTTGTGATGCGTCTCACGCTAGCTCAAAATCGAATTTGAACCTTGATGTGAAACAAAGTCTATTTTTCAGGCGGCTGCGGAAGACAAGCCCGACGCGGGGAGGGGAGCGTGATTCATTATCTTACGACCACGTTTTTCCGCAGCGGGCCGCGGCGGCTCGCCGTGGCGGGGCTTGCTGTGGGAATGCTGGCCGTCGCCGGCCCGTCGCAGGCGCTGCCCGAGCGGCCCGTGCGCTTCGCGGGGGAGACGGTACGGGTGGAGCCCTTCGCCTCCGGGCTTGAGCACCCGTGGGGCATGGCGTTCCTGCCGGACGGGCGTCTGCTGGTCACCGAGCGGCCGGGGCGGATGCGGGTGGTGGAGCGCAGCGGCCGCGTGGGGCCGCCTCTCAAGGGCGTGCCGGCGGTGGCGGCGGTGGGGCAGGGCGGCCTGCTGGACGTGGCGCTGGACCCCGCCTTCTTCGACAACCGCCTCGTCTATCTGAGCTTCGCGGAGCAGCGGGCGGATGGCCTCGCCACCGCCGTCGCGCGCGGCAAGCTCAGTCCCGACGCCGACGCGCTCACCGATGTCACGGTCATCTTCCGCCAGCAGCCGGCGTGGTCCGGGTCGAACCATTTCGGCTCGCGGCTGGCGTTCGCGCCGGACGGGACGCTGTTCGTCACCCTCGGCGAGCGCTACGACCTGAAGGAGCGGGCGCAGGACCTCTCCACCACCCTCGGCAAGATCGTCCGCATCAATCCGGACGGCTCCATCCCGAAGGACAATCCCTTCGCCCGCACCACCGGCGCCCGGCCGGAGATCTATTCCTACGGCCATCGCAACGTGCAGGGCGCCGCCATCGAGCCAGCCACCGGGCGGCTGTGGACCGTGGAGCATGGCGCGCGCGGCGGCGACGAGGTGAACCGCCCCATGCCCGGCCTCAACTACGGCTGGCCGGTCATCACCTACGGGCGCGACTATTCGGGCGCGAAGATCGGCGAGGGCACGGCCAAGATCGGCATGGAGCAGCCGCTGTTCTATTGGGATCCCTCTATCGCGCCCTCCGGCGCCGCCTTCTACGACGGCGACCTGCTGCCCGCCTTCAGGGGCCATCTCTTCGTGGGCGCCCTGGCCGGCGAGGCGCTGGTGGAGGTGAAGGTGCGCGACGCCGTGGTGATGGGCGAGGAGCGGCTGCCCATGGGCGAGCGCATCCGCGACGTGCGGATGGGGCCCGATGGCGCGCTCTGGCTCGCCACCGATTCGGACGAGGGGCAGATCCTGCGGGTGGTGCCGGCCTCCGCTCCGCACCCGATCGCCCCGGGCGATCAGAACTTATGGAAGATAAAGTAGGCGCCGGCGGCGATGAAGGCGAAGCCGACGAGGTGGTTCCAGCCCAGCGGCTCCTTCAGGTAGAGCACCGAGAAGGCGGCAAATACCAGGAGGGTGATGACCTCCTGCATGGTCTTGAGCTGGGCGGTGGAATAGCCCTGCGAGCCCAACCGATTGGCCGGCACCGCAAGGCAATACTCAAAGAAGGCGATGCCCCAGCTCACGACGATGGCGAGCACCAGCGGCGACGACTTGTATTTGAGATGCCCGTACCACGCGAACGTCATGAAGACGTTTGAGGCGAGGAGAAGCACCAGCGGCGCGATCTGCGGCGGCAGCAGGGAGGACAGGGCGGGCATGGGAAGCCGGTAGGATTGGGAGGCGGGTTCGGCCCGACTGCCTAGGCCTCCGCCAGGGCGGCCGCAAGGCGCTTTCTTCGCAGGCGGCGCGCGCAGGGGGTTTTCCGGCGGGGCCGCGGCGCCCATATTGCCGCCATGGCCAAAGCATCCCGCCCCGGAAAGCTCGGGGAACGCTCCCAGCGCGCCTTCGAGCCGGCGCCCCAGCAGGCGCTCGACCCCGCCCTCGCCAAGTCCCTCGGGCTGGAACCGGGCGACATCGCGCTCGATTTCGAGGCGTCCGGCGCCTCTGCCACGGTGCAGGCCCTCAGCAGCCTCATTGAGAACGGCCGTCCGGAAATCAACGGCCAGACCTGGGTGCCCCACCGCCCGCCGCGGCCGGAGAAGTCCGAGGGCGGTGTCTCCTTCGTGATGAAGAGCGAGTTCAAGCCCTCCGGCGACCAGCCCCAGGCCATTGCCGAATTGTGCGCCCAGGCGCGCGAGGGCGAGCGCGACCAGGTGCTGCTGGGCGTCACCGGATCGGGCAAGACCTTCACCATGGCCAAGGTGATCGAGACGCTGCAGCGCCCGGCCATCGTGCTCGCCCCAAACAAGACGCTGGCGGCCCAGCTCTATGGCGAGTTCAAGAGCTTCTTCCCCGACAATGCGGTGGAGTATTTCGTTTCCTACTACGATTACTACCAGCCGGAAGCCTATGTGCCCCGGACCGATACGTATATCGAGAAGGAATCCTCCATCAACGAGCAGATCGACCGCATGCGCCACGCGGCCACGCGCGCGCTGCTGGAGCGCGACGACGTCATCATCGTGGCATCGGTGTCGTGCATCTACGGTATCGGCTCGGTGGAAACCTACTCGGCCATGACCTTCGACCTGAAGGTGGGCGAGCGGATCGACCAGCGCGCGCTCCTGGCCGACCTCGTGGCCCTGCAATACAAGCGCATCCAGGCAGATTTCGCCCGCGGCACCTTCCGCGTGCGCGGCGACGTGGTGGAGATCTTCCCCGCCCACTACGAGGACCGCGCGTGGCGCGTGTCCCTGTTCGGCGACGAGATCGAGAGCATCCAGGAGTTCGACCCGCTCACCGGCACCAAGAGCGGCGACATGAAGAGCGTGCGCGTCTACGCCGCCTCCCACTACGTGACGCCGCGCCCGACCCTCATCCAGGCCATCACCGGCATCAAGGCCGAGCTGAAGATGCGGCTGGAGGAGCTGTACAAGATGGGCCGCCTGCTGGAGGCCCAGCGCCTGGAGCAGCGCACCCGCTACGACCTGGAGATGATGGAGGCCACCGGCGCCTGCGCCGGCATCGAGAACTATTCGCGTTGGCTCACCGGCCGCAAGCCCGGCGAGCCGCCGCCCACCCTGTTCGAATACGTGCCCGACAATTCCCTCGTCTTCATCGACGAGAGCCACGTGACGGTGCCGCAGATCGGCGCCATGTACCGCGGCGACTTCCGCCGCAAGGCGACGCTGGCCGAGTACGGCTTCCGCCTGCCGAGCTGCATGGACAACCGCCCGCTGCGGTTCGAGGAATGGGAGGCCATGCGGCCGCAGACGGTCCACGTCTCCGCTACCCCCGGCCCGTGGGAGATGGACCGCACCGGCGGCGTGTTCGTGGAGCAGGTCATCCGTCCCACCGGCCTCGTGGATCCGCCGGTGGAGGTGCGCCCGGCGCGCACCCAGGTGGACGACCTCCTGGGCGAGATCCGCGCCGCCAGTGCCAAGGGCTATCGCACCCTCGTCACCGTGCTCACCAAGCGCATGGCCGAGGACCTCACCGAATACCTGCACGAGAACGGCATCCGCGTGCGCTACATGCATTCGGACATCGACACCATCGAGCGCATCGAGATCATCCGCGATCTGCGCCTTGGCGCGTTCGACGCCCTCATCGGCATCAACCTGCTGCGCGAGGGCCTCGACATTCCCGAATGCGGGCTGGTGGCGATCCTCGACGCGGACAAGGAAGGCTTCCTGCGCTCGGAGACGTCGCTGGTGCAGACCATCGGCCGCGCCGCCCGCAACGTGGACGGGCGCGTCATTCTCTATGCGGACAACATCACCGGCTCCATGAGCCGCGCCATGGCCGAGACCACCCGCCGCCGCGAGAAGCAGGTCGCCTACAATGTGGAGCACGGCATCACGCCCGAGAGCGTGAAGAAGGCCATCGGCGACATCCTCAACTCCGTCTACGAGCGCGACCACGTGCAGGTGGACACGGGGCTGATGGAGGAGGGGGCGGCCTTCGGCCACAACCTCAAGGCCGTCATCGCGGACCTCGAGAAGAAGATGCGCGCCGCCGCCGCCGACCTCGACTTCGAGACCGCGGCCCGTCTGCGCGACGAGATCCGACGCCTGGAGGCCACCGAGCTGGCCGTGGCGGACGACCCGATGGCGCGGCAGGAGGCGGTGGAGGACAAGTCCGGCGGCTTCCGGGGGCCGCGCAAGTATGGCCGCGCCGCCAACCTGCCGCCCGAGGCGCCCGCCGAAGGGGGAGCCAAGCGGGCGGCTTCCGGGGCCTCGGCCAAGGGGCGGGGGCGGGCGTCCAGGCCGGCGGCTCCCGAGGCGCCGCTGCCCGTGGAGGATGTGGCGCCCGCCAAGGCTCCGGCCCGTGCATCCAAGGCGAAGACCGGCCTCGAAGCCGCGCTGGAAGGCTGGGCGGAGAAGCAGGCGCCCTATGCGGCGCCCCGCGCCGCGCGAGCCCACAAGCCCTCGCTCGACGACATGGGCCCCGGCACCGACCGCACGGTGCCCCTCTCCGAGGACGGCTTCCGGCCCGGCCCGAGGCCCGATCCGGGCACGAAGGGCTACCGCAAGGGCGGGCGCCGCAAGGGCTGACGCCGAGAGGGCTGACGCCGCCCCGCCCCTCGGCTGACGCTTCGGCCCCGTCGGGAGGAGGCCCGATCCGGGCGCGAATGCGTGCTGTCGGGGGCGGTCCGTGCAGGCTGGCGCCTTTTCGCCGCCGCAGCGGGGCTCCGTCCGGGCCCGAGACGCGATCCGGGCCGGAATGGCGTGTGAAGAGGCGCCGGAAATGCTGATGCCTCCGGGTGGCAGGCGTGGCGCAGGCGCGCCGCCACGGTGGGGTGGCACACGGCCATCACGTGGCAGTCGCCGCCCAGCCGCTGCCAGATGGAGATAAGGTCGTCCACATCTTCGGACAGGCCGCATAACCCGCGGCAGGAATCGGCACCGCGACGGTTGCCACCGCGCAGCTTCCTCCCCGCAGCCCTATTGGCATGCCTGTCTTGTCGGGGCCCCGGGGCCCGATCTGGCCCCTCCTGCGAAGCGTGTCTGCGCCGCGCGCCACTGTGGCACCGATGCACGCTCGGAATTTATTTTCCCTCGCTGCGCAATCTGGATGTGCCGCTGCGCGATCTTGGTAGCAGCTCACCGGCCTCCTCAGGGAAAACGCACTGAAGTACCCGCCCTCCGCAACCGAATCCGCGGAGCGCTGGTCCATCGGGCGGTATCTGGGGAGAGCTGGCATGGAGCGCACGAAGAACGTTGGCCGTCGCGAGGCGAATGGCGGCCCCGGCTCCCTGGCTCAAGGGCGCGTCGTGCGTTCGGCGCGCACGGTTCGCCAGGGTCTGCTTCTCACTTCCGCTCTCGTACCCGTGCTGGCCCTTTCCCTGGCGGCGGTGGTGCCCGCCCTTGCCGGTGGCGGGCAGACCTACATTCCGTCCGCCGCCGGCGGCGCGGGTGGCGCGGGTGGCACCGCCGGCGGCGGCGGTGGTGGTGGTTCGGGTGGTGGCGGTGGTGGCGGTGGCGCCAACTCCATCGCGCCGGCGGGTGCCGGTGGCTACGGCGCATATGGTGGCACATCGGGTAATGGCACCATGGCAACCATCGCGACTCCGGGCGCTGGCGGCGATGGTGGCAGCACCTCCGGCGCGGGCGGCGCGGGCTTTCCCAACAATGGCAGCGGCGGCGCCGGTGGCGCCCCCTTTGGCGGTGATGGCGTGGATGGCGGCAGCGTCTCCGCAGGCGTCATCGGGTCCGGTGGCGGCGGCGGTGGTGGTGCCCACGGCTACATCGGAAGCGCCCTGCCCACCCTGGTGGTGACCGGCGGCGCGGGCGGCGCGGGCGGCAATGGCAACTCCACCGGCATGAGCGGCGGCGGTGGCGGCGGCGGCGGTGGTGGCGGCGGCTTCGGCGCCATCGTCGAGGGCACGGGGGATCTCGGCGTGCTGACCACCGCCATCACCGGCGGCGCGGGTGGCAACGGCGGCATTCCCGGTGGCGGCGGCGGCGATTCCCACAGCGGCGCGGGTGGCGGCGGCCTCTTCATTTCCAGCTCCGCGGCGGCGTCCGCCGTCATCGACAGCATCGTGACCGGCGGCGCGGGCGGCACCTCCTATTACGGCGGCGCCGGCGGCAGCGGCCTTTATGTGCTGAACACCAGCGGCGGTGCCACGATCGACATTGCCCTGGGGAATTCCGCGACTGTCCAGGGCGGCGCGGGTGGCGGCGTCAGCGCCGCGACGGCGGGGGCCGGCGGCGTCGGCATCGCCGGTTCGGATTTTTCGGTGATCCTGGCCGCGGGGGCCTCCGTCTCCGGCGGGCTCGGCGGAGACGGCGTGACGCAGGCCAACGCCATCGCCTTCACCGGCGGCACGAACATCCTGGAGCTCCAGGGCAACGGCGGCACCTCCGGCTCCACCTACGCGACCATCACCGGCAACGTGGTGGCGGTTTCCGGCGGTACCGACACCCTGAAGCTCACGGGTGCCGGCGGCGTGTTCGACGCCACCAGGATCGATGCCGGAAACGGCGGCCAGTTCAAGAACTTCGCGGGCATCACGGTGGACAGCACCGGGACCTGGATCGTCCGGAACTTCACCTCGGTCAACTGGGGCACTTTCATCAGCGATCCGGCCCTGACCGTCGCCTCGGGCACGCTCCAGCTCGGCGATTCGGGCGTGAACGGCGGCCTCGTCGTCGCGGCGACTGTGGCAAGCGGCGCCACGCTCGCCAATGATCCCACGGGCTCGCACACCGGCTACATTCACGGCAATATTGAGGTGCAGAGTGGGGGCCACTTGGCTGCGACGGCCGTTGCCGGCCAGTCTGCCATCTCCTCCGGCGCGGGTTCCATCATCCTGAATGCCGGCGCGATCCTGGACGCGACCCTCGGTGCGCCCACTACCGCCGCGGCACTTTACTATGCCGATGACAGCCTGACGCTGAACGGCACGCTGAACATCACCGACAATGGGGCGATGGCGGCGGGCACCTACCTGCTCATTCAGTACAGCAACTCGCTCTCCGGCGCCGGCCTGACCATCGGCACCGCGCCGAGCGACTACGACTTCACGATCAGCACAGCGACCGCCGGGGAGGTGCGCCTGCTCGTCGCGGAGGGCGGTCTCTATTGGAACGGCTCGACCACGGGCGGCAGCACGTCCGCGGTGGCCGGCGGCACCGGCACCTGGACCGCCTCGGGCACCACGAACTGGACCAACGCGGGCGGTACCACGCACGTGGCCTGGAGCGACGGCAAGACCGCCGTGTTCGCCGGTGCGCCCGGCACCGTCTGGGTGGATACCAGCTCGGGCGCGATCATCGCCAAGGGGCTGAAGTTCATCACCTCCGGCTACGAGCTGGCCGCTGATTCCTCCGGCTACCAGCTCACCCTCGCGGACGCCGCCAAGCCCAAGGTGAACGTGGTGGGCGCCGCCACCGTGGCCACCATCCGCGCCGGCATCATCGGCACCGATGGCCTGGAGAAGAGCGGCGCGGGCACGCTGGTCCTCACCGGGGAGAACACCTACACCGGTGGCACCACCATCAGCGCCGGCACGCTGCGGCTCTCCGGCTTCGGTTCCATCACCGGCGACGTGCTCAATGACGGCGCGCTGGTGTTCGAGCGCTCGGGCGGCAACAACACCTTCGCCGGCGCCATCTCCGGCAGCGGCTCGGTCGCCAAGACCGGCGCGGGCACGCAGGAACTGTCCGGCGCCAACACCTATGCCGGCGCCACCCAGGTCAATGCAGGCGTGCTGATCGCCAGTGGCGGCGCGGCCATCGGCGACCAGAGCGCCGTGACGGTGGCATCCGGGGCGACGTTGCAGGTCGGTTCCGATCTGTTCACGAATGCCTCGGAGACGATCGGTTCGCTGGCCGGTGCAGGCACCGTGAGCATTCCGGGGCTTTTCACCGTGCTCGCGGTCGGCGGAGACAACAGCTCGACCACGTTCTCCGGCGTGATCGGGCCACGGGGCAGCCTGAAGAAGGAAGGCACGGGCAGCCTGACGCTTTCAGGCGCGAGCACCTATGATGGCACCACCCAGATTGCCGCTGGCAGCCTGATCCTGGACGGAACCGCGCTTGGTTCAAGCGAGAGCGTTCTGCCGGCGACCGCCCAGATCTCGATGTCGGCGAACACGACGCTGGAGCTGGTGGGCCATTCGCAGGCCATCGCCCGCCTTGACGCGGACTCGTCGGCCACAACGGCGACGGTCAACCTGAACGACAACACCCTGACGATCGGCGATGGGGGCGGCCCGATCATCGGGGGCGGGTCATTCTACGGTTCCATCACCGGCACCGGCGGGGTGACGAAGGTCGGTGACGCTCCCAACAATCTGGAGCTTGGCGGGACCAACACCTTTACCGGCCCCTTCGACATCCAGGCTGGCCGGGTGTTCCTGAGGAACGGCGCGGCGGTCGCCGATAGCGTCGCGGTGAGTGTGGCGAGCGGTGCAGAGCTGGTCCTGAACAATTCCGAGACGATCGGTTCGCTCGATGGCGCGGGTGTTGTGACCGGCGCCGGGGGCAGCGGTGTCACCGTGTCCCTCACCACGGGCGGCAACAACACGTCCACGACCTTCTCCGGCGTGCTCCAGGGGGTGCCTGCCTCCAATTACATCCTGGCTCTGGTGAAGGAAGGGGCGGGGACGTTCACGCTGACCGGCGTGAATACCTACACCGGCGGCACCACCATCACCGGCGGCACGCTGCAGATCGGCGCCGGCGGCACCTCCGGCTCCATCACCGGCAACGTGACGGACAACGGCACGCTGGTGTTCAACCGCTCCGACGACCTCACCTTCGCCGGCACCATCACCGGCACCGGCACGCTGGAGAAGAAGGGCGCGGGCACGCTGCTGCTCACCTCGTCCTCCACCAGCGTCGCGCAGGTGGCCATCACCGCCGGCACCATCGAGCTTGCGGATTCCGCGCAGCTCGCGTCGAACGTCACGGTGAGCAGCGGCGCCACGCTGAAGGGCATAACCGACGGCTATGGGGTGATTTCCTCGCAGGCGAGCGTCACGGTGGAGAGCGGCGGGCGCGTCCTGGCGGCGCCGTCGGCCGGTGGCGGCTATGGCCTCGACATGAACAGCCTCACCATGAACGCCGGCGCCATCATGGCGGTGGAGCTCGGGAGCAACCACACCAATCCGGCCTTCTACGCCGGCAGCCTGGTGCTCAACGGCACGCTGAACGTGACCGACGTGGGCATGTCCACCGGCTCCTACAACATCATCGAGTATGCCGGCACCGCCGGAGGCAGCGGCCTCACCCTCGGCGAGATGCCGCTGCATTATCTCTACGCGCTGACGACCAGCACCGGCGAAAGCAGCACCATGCTGCGGCTGACGGTGGCCGCGGGCCAATGGTGGAACGGCGCGGTCACCAGTGCCGGTGGCTCCGTGGTCGGTGGCGCCGGCACCTGGGATGTGGCCGCGGGCACCACCAACTGGACCGATGCCGCGGGCAGCGCTTCTTCCGCCTGGGCCCAGAACGGCCTCCCGATCTTCGCCGGCACCGGCGGCGCCGTGACCGTGAGCGGGGCAACCGCCCCGCAGGTGGCGGGCATGGAATTCCTGGTGGATGGCTACACCATCGGCGGCGGTGGCATCACCATGCAGCCGTTCGCGGCCGGTGCCCGCCCGCGCATCACCGTGGGCGACGACACGCCGGCTTCCGATGGGATCACGGCCACCATCGCCTCCGCGCTCACCGGCACGGGGGGCTTGCAGAAGGCGGGCCGCGGCACGCTGGTGCTCACCGGCAGCGACGGCTTCAGCGGCGCGCTGGAGGTTCTGGCCGGCAGCCTCGTGGTCTCGTCCGGAGGCCAGCTCACCAGCGGCGCCGGCAATATCGCGTCCGACGTCGGCTCCCTCGCCGGCGTGACGGTGACGGGAAGCGGCTCCCAGTGGAATCTCGGCAACAATGACCTGAGTGTGGGCTACGGCGGCGCCGGCACCCTTTCCATCTCGGCCGGCGGCACGGTGACCAACGCCTACGGCACGCTCGGCTATGATGCGGGCAGCTCGGGCACGGCCACCGTGACCGGTGCCGGCTCCTCCTGGCAGCTCGCCAGCGGCTATGGCGTCTATGCCGGCTACTATGGCTCCGGCGACCTCACCATCTCGGACGGCGGCTCCGTCGTCAGCCACGGCTCCAGCTATCTCGGCTACGACACCGCTGCCTCCGGCACTGCGACCGTCACCGGGGTTGGCTCGAGCTGGGACATCGGAACATCCGACCTTACGGTGGGCTACTACGGCCACGGCGAGCTCGTGGTTTCCGCAGGCGCAACCGTATCAACCGGCTACGGCACGCTCGGCTATTACGACGGCTCTGTCGGCACGGCCACGGTGACCGGCGCCGGCTCGACCTGGGATATGAATTCCTACGGCGCCTATGTGGGCTATGAGGGCGTCGGCAATCTCACCATCTCAGCCGGCGGCAAGGTGCTGAGCGGTTCCAGCTATGTGGGCAGCGACACCGATGCGCCCGGCACCGTGCTGGTGACCGGTGCCGGCTCCACCTGGGACCTCGGCAGCCACGATTTGTCCGTCGGCTATTCCGGCGCGGGCACCGTCAGCACCCTCACCATTGCCGACGGCGGCACGGTGACCGGCACCGGCGGCTATCTCGGCTACTATTCGGACGCGATCGGCATCGTGACCGTGACTGGGGCGGGCTCGAACTGGAACCTGGGCACATCCAGCCTCTACCTCGGCTATGACGGCGGCTCCGGCACGCTGAACATCGAGAACGGCGGCACGGTGACGAGCGGCTCCGCCCTGCTCGCCGAAACCAGCAGCGCGACCGGCACCGCGAACGTGAGCGGGACCGGCTCCACCTGGAACCTCGGCACGGGCGCGCTGAGCGTGGGCAGCTCCGGCATCGGCACGCTGACCGTCTCCAGCGGCGGCACGGTGCTGAGCGGTGGGGCTTTCATCGGCCAGTATTCCGGCGCCTCGGGCTCCTCCGCGACGGTCACCGGGGCGGGCTCCACCTGGAACCTCGGCACGGGCGCGCTCGATATCGGCAGCGGCGCCAACGGCTCGCTCCTGGTCGCCGATGGCGGCACCGTGCAGAGCAGCGGCAATGTCTACATCGGCCGCAATGCCGGCGTCACCGGCTCGGTGACGGTGACGGGCGCCGGCTCGAACCTGAACCTGGGCGGCGGCTACCTTTATGTCGGCAGCTCTGGCACCGGCACGCTCTCGGTGGAGGACGGCGGCGCGGTGACGAGCGCTGTCGGCTACCTCGGCTCGCTGGCCGGCTCGTCGGGCACGGCGACGGTCACGGGCGCGGGCTCGAGCTGGAACCTGGGAACCTCGTTCCTGCTTCTGGGCTATAGTGGCAGTTCTGGCGCGCTCACCATCGCCGATGGCGGCACGGTCACCACATGGCAGGTGGTGAAGGCCTGGAACGCCAGCAGCGCGAGCTTGACCTTTGACGGCGGCGTGCTGAAGGCGTCGCGGAACGAATCCGACTTCATCTATGGCTTCGCCTCGGGCGAACTGACTCTCGCGGCCGGTGGCGGAACCATTGACTCGAACGGCTTCGATGTCGGCACCTCCAGCGTGTTCTCCGGCGCCGGGGCGCTGACCAAGACGGGTGCCGGCACGCTGACGCTGACCGGCACGAACACCTACACCGGCGGCACCACCGTTTCCGCCGGCACGCTCCGCATCGGCGACGGGGGGACCTCGGGCTCCATCATGGGGGCCATCGCCAACAGCGGGACGGTGGAGTTCAACCGCTCCGACGCGGTGACGGCGCCGGGCCCCATCACTGGTACCGGCGCGCTGGTCCAGGCAGGTTCGGGTACCCTCACGCTGGCGGGGGCCAACAGCGCGGCGGCGGGCACCACGGTGCGGGCCGGCACGCTGGAGATCCTGAGCGGGGTGAGCCTTGCGAGCGACATCGTGGTGGAGGCCGGTGCGACGCTGAAGGGCGAGACCAGCGGCAGCGCCGGGGCGGCGGTGGCCGGCATGGTCACCGTGCGCGACGGCGGCACGCTGAAGGCGGCGCCGACCGCCAGCGCCGGCGTCTATGGCCTTGCGATGACGGGCCTCACCCTTTCCAACGGCGCGATCCTGGACGTGACGCTGGGCAGCAATACCGGCAATGCGGTGTTCTCCGCGGGGACGCTGACGCTGGATGGCGTGCTCAATGTCACCGATGCGGGCGGCATGGCGCTCGGCGTCTACCGCATCCTCAGCTATAGCACCCTGGCGGCGGACAACGGGCTCACGCTGGGCACGACGCCGACCCAGTATGCTTACGAGATCCAGCAGGCGCCGGGTCAGGTGAACCTGGCGGTGCTGAACAGCGACATGCTGTACTGGAACGGCACCACCACCGCGCCGGATGGCACGGTGCACGGCGGCAGCGGCGTCTGGAACGCGAGCGGGAGCCAGACCAACTGGCTGACTGCGCCGCTCAACCAGTCGCGGACCTGGAGCCGCACCTTCGCCGTGTTCGCGGGAACGCCGGGCACGGTGACCGTGGATACCACCGACAGCGCGCCCGCGGTCACCGGCATTCAGTTCATGGTGGACGGCTATCAGGTCAGCGGCGGTCGCATCGTGCTCGACGCGCCCTCCGGGCAGACGCAGGTCCGCGTGGGCGACGGCACGCCCTCGGGTGCGAGCTATGTCGCCACCGTCGGCTCCCTGCTGCAGGGCACCACCGGGCTCGAAAAGACCGATCTCGGCACGCTGATCCTGACCGGAGAAAGCACCTACACCGGTGGAACGACCGTCAGCCAGGGCACGCTGCAGATCGGAAACGGGGGCGCCTCCGGCTCCATCTCCGGTGACGTGGTCAATAACGCGCGGCTGGCATTCAACCGCTCCGACGACGTGACCTTCGGCGGGGAGATCTCCGGCACCGGCGCGGTGGCGAAGATGGGGGCGGGCACGCTCGTGCTCACCGGCGCCAACACCTATGCGGGCGGCACCACCATCAGCGAGGGCGCTGTGCAGGTGACGAGCGCCGGCCCGCTTGGCACCGGCAGCCTTGCGCTGGAGGGCGGTGGCGCCCTGAAAGCGAGTGGCACCTTCACCTATGCGGCCGGGGTCTCGCTGACGCCGGTGGCCGGAAGCGGAGGCGGCACGCTGGCCGTGGACGCGGGGCAGGCGCTGACCGTCTCCGGCGTCGTCTCCGGCGCCGGTGCGCTCACCAAGAACGGGCCGGGGGATGTGACCCTCACCGGCGCCAACACCTTCACCGGAGCCACCACCGTGGGGGCCGGGCGCATGTTCCTGAGTGGCGGCGCCTCCCTTGCCGACGGGGCGCGGCTGACGGTGGCGGCGGGCGCGGGCCTTGCCCTCACCGATGCCGACGAAACCGTGGGCTCGCTGGGCGGCGGTGGTGACATCGCGCTGAACGGCTATTGCCTGACGACAGGCGGGGACGGCACCAGCTCCACCTTCTCCGGGTCCATTACCGGCTCGGGCTGCCTCGCCAAGACT